>CACAQP010000063.1 GCA_902534685.1 uncultured Prochlorococcus sp. | reverse complement strand
CTAAATAATCACCTTTATAAATTTCTAAATTTATGCTGTCTAAGGCTTTAACAGTTAGATCATCTTTCCCATATGTTTTAGATATTTTTTCTAAACTTGCGACTTTCTTAGACATTTATTGAAAAATTCTTCTAGGAAATATTGTTTGCTGCAGCAATGACATCTTGTAAGAAAGGAGTTTCTGAAACTGCTGTGTTAGCTAATTTAAAAAGAGGATTAGAGAGGATTCCTCCAAGAGCAGTTACCGCAACGCAAGTATAAAGTGCAATTCTTAAGGGAGGCAATCCTACAATTCCCCAATTAATTTCAGGATATGTTTTGACTATTTCAGAAGCTTCTTGTGGTTCTTTAACCACCATCATTTTGATCACTGAAATGTAGTAATAAATGGATATAACAGAAGTTACTAATCCAACGATTACTAATAGATACTGATGATTTGCCCAACCTGCAAAGAACAAATATATCTTGCCAAAAAATCCTAACATTGGAGGTAAACCTCCAAGTGATAGAAGACAAAGGCTTAAGCCTAATGTAATGAGAGGATCTTTTTGGTAAAGTCCTGAGTAATCAAGAATTCTGTCAGAACCAGTTCTTAATGAGAAAAGTATTACACATGAAAATGCACCCAAATTCATAAACAAATATGCTGCCAAATATAAAACAGAAGCTGATAACCCATCTTGTGTACCGGAAACTATTCCAATCATTACAAATCCAGCTTGACCAATAGAACTATAAGCTAGCATCCTTTTCATTGAGGTTTGAGCCAAAGCAACAACATTTCCTAGAGCCATGCTCAAGATGGCCAAAATAGTAAATAAAAGTTTCCATTCCTCATCGAAAGAAGAGAAAGTAGTGCTTAATATTCGTATTGCGAATGCAAACCCTGCTGTTTTCGAACCAACAGATAAAAAAGCAACTACAGGTGTAGGTGATCCCTCATATACATCAGGAGTCCATTGATGAAAAGGGACAGCAGCTATTTTAAATGCAACAGTTGATAAAACAAATACAAGAGCTAAAGAGGTAATGAATGAAGGCTTATTGATAATCTCTAAACCAATTGTGGTTAAGTTTGTTGAACCACTCAATCCATAAAGAAAAGAGGAGCCATACAAATAGACTGCAGCAGCAGCTGAACCAACAAGTAAGTATTTTAAAGCTGCTTCTGAACTTCTTGGATCTCTTTTGAGATAACCAGAAAGTAAATAGCTCGCTACCGATAGAGTCTCAAGAGATATAAATACACTAATAAGGTCAGTAGATCCACACAGAAGCATTGCTCCAAGAGTTGCCGAAAGAACTATCGCTGCGAACTCCCCAATAGGGCTTCCACTTTGCTCTGTATAACGCCAGCTTATAAGTAAAGATACTAAAGTTGATAAAGCTATTATTGCTCTAAATGCTATTGCTAAATTATCTGAATTAAAGGACCCAAGGAATGCGCTTTCTACCGGATTACTCCATTGCAAGGTCAAGCTAAGAAGAGAGCTACCAATTGATAGATAGCAAATTATTGGTGCCCACTTTGATGCAGTTTTTTCTCCAGCTAAATCTACAAGAAGTGTTCCAACAATACCTAGCAAAATAAAAGCCTCTGGAATAATGGCTTGAGCATTTAAATTAATTGTAAAGATTTCGTTGGGCACTTTATTAAATTGGATTAAATTAGATGTTTGATTGTAAGAGTCTAAGAGTTAATCTTAACTTGATTATAATTTGTGGGTATGATTTTTGAAATTTTCAGAAGTAATTACTTGAAAAAGCTTCAAATAATAATAATATGCCTTAACTGAACAAAAACACCAATTTTTGAAATAAACCTTGGATCACACACTTGTTATTGTTGAAAGTCCCACCAAAGCAAAAACTATAAGAAAGTTTTTGCCTTCTAACTATGAAGTTCTCGCTTCAATGGGACACGTAAGAGATCTTCCAAAAGGAGCTGCTGAAATACCTGCTGCAGTTAAAAAAGAAAAATGGTCAAGGATAGGAGTTAATACAACAGAAGATTTTGAACCA
>CACAQP010000062.1 GCA_902534685.1 uncultured Prochlorococcus sp. | reverse complement strand
AATTTTTCTTCTTTTTATATGAAGCAGAATTAAATCCTGCAGGTCGCAATTTAATTGATGGAAGGAATGCTGCCTTTGGTTATGTTGTAGATGGTTTTGATGTATTAGAAGAGCTAACCAAAGATGACACAATAATTTCAATTGATGTTTTAGATGGGATTGAAAACCTCAAATTAAATGCATAAAGAAACATTAGAAGATATAGGGGAAAAAGAATTAATTAATAGGCTTGGAAAGTTTATGCCTAAAAATCCAGTATTAGATGATTGTGCTTTAATCAAAACTAAAAATAAAAATTTACTTGTTAATACTGATTCTTTGGTAGAAAATATTCATTTCAATAACCTTATTATTAGCCCTAAAGACCTTGGATGGAAAGCAGTAGTGAGCAACATCTCTGACTTATTATCCAGTGGAAGTAAGAAAACTATAGGAATTACAATAAGCTTAATGCTACCTCCTAAAACTGAGTGGCTTTGGGTCGAAGAATTATATAAAGGAATAAATAAAGCATTAAGAAAATATGGCGGGATAATTCTTGGAGGAGATTGCTCAAAGGGGAATCAAAAAGCTATATCAATTACAGCTTTTGGGATTCAAGGCCAACTTCATTTACGAAGGAATGCTTCTAAACCAGGCGAAATTATCTTAACTACTGGGATTCATGGTCTCAGCAAATTAGGATTTATGGCTCAGAGTAAAGTGAATTTCGAGAATAATGTTTCTCTTAATCAAAGATTAATCAGTAAATCAATAAAACATTTTTGTCGCCCTAAAGTTGACCCAAATTTTCTAAATAATCTCCTTAAAACACGTTCTAACAGAAGATTAAGAAGAATAGGTTGTACTGATAGTAGTGATGGTCTATTTCAAGCCTTACAAGATTTAGCAATCGCAAGTAAATGTAAAGCGATTATAGATTATGAACAAATACCTAAAGATAAGAATTGGCCAAAAGGAGATAAATGGGATGAATATTATTTTTTTGGGGGTGAAGATTACAAATTAGTTTTCTCATTGCCCAAAAAATGGGCAAAAAATTTATCTACACTTGATAAAAATATTAATGAGATTGGTTATTTCACTAATGGTGAGCCATTAGTAGAATTTAAAGATAAGAATAAAAGTCAATTATTAAAAAACGCGCCTTTCAAGCACTTTTAATTATTCCCAATTTTTAGCAACGATCTCCGCTAAATCTACAACCCTTTGGCTATAGCCCCACTCGTTGTCATACCAAGCAAGGACCTTAACAAGATTATCGCCAATACACATAGTAAGGTCGCTATCTACAATTGATGATTCATTAGTACCTGCATAATCGCTTGACACTAATGGTTCATCTCCATATTTAATAATGCCCTTCATTGAACCTAAAGATGCTTCCTTCAGTGCATTGTTGACTTCTCCAGCTGTGACAGATTTAGAAGATTCAAAAACAAAATCTACTGCTGAAACATTAGGAGTTGGAACTCTCATTGCAATTCCCGTTAATTTGCCTTTCATTTCTGGGTATACCAGAGCTACTGCTTTTGCAGCTCCTGTAGAAGTTGGAACGATGTTTGTAGCAGCGGCTCTAGCTCTTCTTAGATCTCTATGACTATTATCTAGAATTCTTTGGTCACCAGTATAACTATGAATTGTAGTCATCAAACCTTTGTTAATTCCAAAAGTTTGATCTAAAACTTTAACTACTGGAGCTAAGCAATTTGTAGTACAACTAGCATTACTCAAAATATCATAATCTTTATGATTATATGTATCAGCATTAACTCCAACTACATAAGTACCAACACCATCACCCTTACCTGGAGCCGTTAAGATAACTTTTTTTGCCCCAACATCTAAGTGCTTGCTTGCCCCAACATCTGTATTAAAAACTCCAGTTGATTCAATAACAAGGTCTACACCCCAGTCTTTCCAAGGAAGATTCATCGGATTTCTGTCAGAGAAACACTTGATTGTTTTGTTATTAATTACAAAAGTATCATCGGTATACTGAATATCAACACCATCAAGTTGACCAAGGACTGAGTCGTA
>CACAQP010000061.1 GCA_902534685.1 uncultured Prochlorococcus sp. | reverse complement strand
CTACTGATGGACTTAAATAATTAGTAACTCCCTGAGTTGAAGCATGAGCTCTATGAGCGGCACCAAATGCATCATTTACATACATATCTGCATGTGATGATAAATTTTTAGCAAAATCTAAATCGTTCTTTTCCTCTTCACCAAAAAAACGAACATTTTCAAGTAAAAGAACATCTCCATTACTTAAGCTATTTGACTGTGCAACTGATTCATCACCAATACAACTGTTAGTTAGAGCAACATTTTGCTCTAACAATTCACTTAATCTTGCTGCTACTGGAGTTAATCTCATTTTTTCATTTACCTGACCCTTGGGTCTACCAAAATGAGCAGCTAAAATAATTTTTGCAGAATGATTAATAAGATATTCAATAGTTGGGATCGCTGCACGAATACGCGTATCGTCGGTTATTTGACCATCTTCATTTAATGGAACATTAAAATCTACTCTTACAAGAACTTTTTTTCCTTCTAAATGTGTCTTATCAAGACTGGAAAGAGATAATTTTGACATTAAACAACTTATTTTTTAATCTTAAGACCCTAACGTTAATTTGGGCTTATTGGGTTAAAAAGTAGTTACTGTTACCTATGCCTTAATAAATTTTAAGAATTAACGGTTATAAAAATTTTTCAGTCATTAAATTTATACTAAACTTTAGAAGTAAATACTTATGAAACTTATAAAAACTAAAAAGAATGCAAAATTTTATTTGATTTATTGAAGTGGACATACCCAAAATTCAATGGTACCCAGGCCATATCGCAAAAGCAGAAAAGAAATTATCTGAAGTTATCAATAAAGTAGATTTAGTTTTAGAAGTAAGAGATGCAAGAATTCCTTTGTCAACAGGACATCCACACTTAAATAAATGGATAAATAATAAAAAACATATTCTTGTTATTAACAGATCAGACATGATCTCACCTCATGCAATCAATAGTTGGAATAAATGGTTTAATGCTAAAGATCAATATCCTCTTTGGTGTGATGCTAAAAGAGGAATAGGTATTAAAGAAATTTGTAAGTCAGCCAAAGATTCTAGGTCGTCAATCGACGATAGAAGACTCTCTAGAGGAATGCGAATTAGGCCAATTAGAGCCCTTTTACTTGGTTTCCCAAACGTAGGAAAGTCAGCATTAATTAATAGAATTGCAAGTAAAAGAGTTGTAGATAGCGCTAGGAAAGCAGGTGTGACTCGTAATTTAAGATGGATAAAATTAGAAAGTGGTATAGATCTGCTAGATGCTCCTGGTGTTATACCTCCAAATTTAGAAGATCAAAAATCAGCACTTAATCTTGCACTGTGTGACGATATTGGTGAAGCTGCTTATGAAATAGAGAGTGTCGCAATTGGATTTATCAAAATTATATCCACTCTCAATAAAGATAAGAATGCGAATATCTCAGTCAAACAAATATCTAATAGATATGGAGTTGATATTGCAAAAGGCTTTAAGAGTCCTTCTGCTTGGATCAGCGAAGCAGCTTCAAAACATACCTCAGGCGATATAAGGAGAATGTCTCATAAGTTATTAGAAGATTATAGAAATCAAATGCTGGGTAAAATTGCTTTAGAAGTCCCACTATGGAATTAAATAATCAAAATTCTTTCGGCATTGGAGAAGGTGAGCTTATAGAAATTATTTATGAGCTACCTCTTCCTATGAGGCTAGACAGATGGTTAGTAAGTAAAAGACCAGAACAAAGTAGAGCAAGAATTCAACATTTTATAAATTCAGGTTTAGTACTTGTAAATTACAAGACCGCGAAAGCAAAGACCCCATTAAAAAATGGCGACAATGTTCAAATATGGATGCCTCCTCCAGAACCTCTTATTTATTTGAAACCTGAAAAAATGGATTTAAATATTCTTTTTGAAGACGAGCACATCATAGTAATCAATAAACAATCAGGTCTAATAGTTCATCCAGCCCCTGGACACAAATCAGGCACTTTGGTGAATGGATTACTTTTTCACTGTAAAGATCTACCTGGAATTAATGGGAAACTAAGACCTGGGATTGTTCACAGATTAGATAAAGATACCTCCGGATGTATGGTGGTTGCAAAAAGCCAAGAAGCATTAGTAAATCTCCAGAAACAAATTAAAGAA
>CACAQP010000060.1 GCA_902534685.1 uncultured Prochlorococcus sp. | reverse complement strand
GTTATTAGATCCTCTTTTATAAAAGAATTTATAAGTTTTGCACCTCCTAAAAGAGCTAAATTATTTATCCCTTGTTTTTTAAGTGAAATTAAAGTTTTACTCCATGAATCTTCGAAAAAGAGTTGTTTCTCGAAGTCATTATTCGATGAATTATCAACTTTACTTGAGCTTATTAGCCATCTTCTAATTGGTTGCCGAAAGTATTTCCAATTACTGTTAAAGTTTTTGCTATTTGAAGCAACTATAGAAATTGGTTGTTTTTTTGATATTGTTACTTCGTCATTATCATTGAGATTTTTAATTAGGTAAGTTGATTGATGAGCCATTAAAGTACCTAAACCAAAAATGGTGGCGTCAACCATTGCTAAGTGTTGATTTAACATTTTTTTATCTTCTTCGCTTCCAAGATGTGATTCTCCACCTACAGGAAATGCAATTCTCCCATCAAGACTAGATGCTATAACAATTATTACTCTTGGGATACTCAAGTTTGTGAGACTAAACTATTTTCAAGCTTCAACTTTAATGAATTAGTTAGCTTTTGATCAACATAAATTTCTGCAGCATTATTTGGACTCTCTTGGAGTCTTATTTTGTGTAATCTTGCACCAAGTTTATGTATTGGATTTTTAAGAATATCAGAAATATATAAAGCTATATTTTCAGCAGTTGGAACACAATTCTGGAAAAATTCGATGTCTTTATTTAGAAAGGTATGATCTAATTGTTCAACAACTAAATCATTAATAATCTTCTGGAGCGCAGATAAGTCGCAAACCATTCCCGTTCTTTTATCAATGTTCCCTTTTACAGTTATATCGACAAGGTAGTTATGACCATGTCCATTAACTCTGGCACATTTCCCATAGATTTTTTTATTTTCATCAAAGGAAATTTCTTCTTTTGCAAGTCTGTGAGCGGCTGCAAAATGAGTTTGTACTGTTAAAAATGCTTCCATGTTTTTTCCAAAATAATCTGCCCATAAATTTGGGTTTTCGTAAAGCCTTAGACTTGTAAGAGGTAAATCGTCCTTTAGACGACTCCAAATAACCTTTACTAATGCTTCAGTTGTGGGAAGTATACCTTCTTGATTATTAACATTAAATTCAGGCCAGACATCATTTAAAAAACGAAAATCTAATTGTCCAGTAACCTTATCTTTAATAGAGTGTTTTACATCAGAGAGATTAAGTACCATTCCATCAGAGTCTAGTTCTCCACCCATTGAAACAATAAGTTCATAATTATGACCATGACCTGGTGCAATACTGCAATTTCCAAAAAGAGATAAATTTTCTTCTGGGGTTTTTTCAGGAAGCCAATAACGGTGACTAGAACTAAAGCAGGCGCGTCGAGTTATGACGCATTCACGTCCTTTTCCATGTAATGGTTTGGATTGTGTAGAAGTCATACCTTTCTGCGATAATACTATCTTAAGGTTTTAAATACGCTTTTGTCTTTATGGAACAATCCATTATCCAAAAAACAGTTCATACTTTAAAGGGCAGAAACATATTTTTAATAGGAATGATGGGTTCTGGCAAGTCACAAACCGGTTTGAAGCTGGCTGAATTATTGAATTATAAATATATTGATTTAGATTCCTTAATAGAGAAGTTAGCAAAAAAATCTATCAATCAAATTTTTAATGATGAAGGAGAAAATAATTTCCGTGAATTAGAAGCAAGATGCCTTAAAGAAACTATCAAAATTCCTTCATTAGTAATCTCGACTGGGGGAGGAATAGTTACTAAATCGGAAAACTGGGGGATCCTAAGGCAGGGAATAATTGCTTGGATAGATCTCGACAAAGATATAGCAATTGAAAGATTGAAAAATGAAATTGAAAATAGACCACTTCTTCAGGGAAATAATCTAGATGATTTATATATGAGCATTTTTCAATCAAGAGAAAATTTGTATTCTCAAGCAGATTTAAGAATTCACATAAAAAGGGAAAATATTGAAGAAGTCGCCATGAAAATAATTAATGCAATTCATAAAGAAATAATTAGTTAATCTGGTTCAATTCTTACTGCAAACCATTTGATAACGTATCCTAATTTGATTTCTAATTCATAAGTGCTTTCTAATAATTCTTCAATAAATTCCTGATCAGGATCTTCTATATTTTGATATATTGTTTGTGTTTCTGTCTTACTGAGCCAATTCTTCAACCATAAAATTGCTTCTTGCTTTGATACAATTTTTTCTTTTGAA
>CACAQP010000059.1 GCA_902534685.1 uncultured Prochlorococcus sp. | reverse complement strand
TCTTTCAATAAGCTCAATTTTATATCCATCAGGATCTTCAATAAAAGCTAAGACAGTAGCACTGTTTTTCATCGTTTTAGGTTTTGTTGTTATTTTACAGCCATTTTTTTCTAATTCCTGGCAAGTAATGTGAATATTTTTTACTCCAATAGCAATATGACCATATTTATCTCCAAGCTTATAGTCTTCTGACTTCTTATCCCAGTTATAAGTTAATTCAATTACTGTATTTTCTTTTTCGGTACCATAGCCAACAAATGCCAAAGTGAATTTTCCATGAGGGTAATCCTTTTTTCTTAATAAATTCATTCCTAATTTGTTAACGTAAAAATCAATCGATTTATCTAAATCTCCAACTCTCAACATTGTATGTAGAATACGCATTTTGAATTTTGAACTTAAATTAATTATCTAATATTTAATAGCTAACTGCCAAAGTTTATGTTTTCAAGGTAGGTTATCAATTAATTTCGGAAAATTAAGTTAAAATATTAATACTAAATTTCAACGATATATTGAATCAGATATTTCAGATACTCTCGTCAGTATTTTTGTATACACTACCATTAAAGGCATCAATACCTTTTGGTTATTATTTGTTCTATAAATATTCTTTTTTAAAAATATTATTATTCCTTACTTTTCCAATAGCAATTATTGAGAAATCATTACCTTTTGGTAGCTTTTTATTATTTATAATTTTGTTTGCAGGTTTAGCAAGAAATCCAAAAGTGCCCTATTTCGTTAGATATAACGCATGTCAAGCATTACTTATTGATATTGCTTTGATAATAATTTCATATCTCATGAGAATATTCCCCATAGTTGAACTGGGTTCATTTATTTTTATATTTACACTTTGCATTTTTATTTATTCTGTTTTTCAATGTATTTCTGGAGTGGAACCTGAAATTCCCTTAATTAGTAAATCTGTTAGAATGCAAATCTAAAAGGATTTTTAGATTTCCTTATTTTTTTTAACACTCTTTCAGAATAGATTCCCATCTCTGTTGACTTGCTTTTATTGCTTCCATTGGTGGATTAGATCCTTCTACTTCAAAGGCTTTAATTAAAGATTTATTAGCTAATAAGCCTAGTCTTGCGGCCTCTCTTTGTCTAGAGCATACTTTTTCTCTTGAGCCATCTTTTAGACTATTTTCAATTTCTTTAAGAATTAGGCTAGCTTTATTCGATTTAGAATAAAAATCATTCATATAAATATCAAGTGCAGTATTGGCAAGAATTTGAACTGGGAAGATGAAGGTGAATAAGAACACTATAAAACTTTTAAATAAAAATATTTTCATAAGAATCTTAAGTAAATTTTTTGCTAGATCTTTTTAATACTAGATAAAAGCTAAGGACGCTTATTGTTCCAGAGGGGCCTATTAAAATATGCCAAAATTGATTGCCACTAAAAGATAAATTGGTACCAAAGAAAGTTGTAAAAACAATACCAAATATTGGGTAAAGGATAAAAAGCCAATCTTTAAAAGTTCTTTGCCAATTTATTATAAGAAAAATGCTTAAAGTTACTTGAAAAAGTAGAGCAATCGTTTTACCAAATAAAAAATATGAGATTATGGAACATAAAGAAATACAAATGTTAGTCGTTTGAATTACTTTATTTTTTATGACCGAAATTGATAAACATGTGAGACCAAGAGAAAGGAAAGAATAAAATAACCAATTAAATAAAGAAGAATGATCAACGTAAATCCAGTAAGTTTGGGTATGATCTATCATTTCAGAAATTGAGGCTAATCCTAAAAAGATAAAGCCAAAAGGTATCAATTTGTATTTACTAATGTGTTTAAATTTATTTATCGATTTAATTCCTAATACTATTGGAATAACTGCTGCTTGAAAATGAGCTAACAATAAAATTGAAAAAAACAAAATAATTCTTAAATCAAATTCATCGAAAATTTAATTATAAAATACGGGTTTAGGTTACCTCAGTAGAGAAAGATACCATTGCCCAATTATTATAATCAATATTGTAAGAACAAAAGGGAAAGCGGGATATCTTGTTTGAAAATTAGCAGGTGGCCAAGGAGACCAAGATATTAATCTACCTTGAGGTTCACTTGAAATAACTTTCTTTTTTGATTTTTTGGATATAAGATTTTCTTTGGCGAAGCCTTTACTCATGACTGAAATAAATTAATTTTAACAAGAACGCATTAAAAGGGCGTTTATAAAGTTGAGGTGGCTTTAAGTCCCCTTTTATTAGGACGTAGAG
>CACAQP010000058.1 GCA_902534685.1 uncultured Prochlorococcus sp. | reverse complement strand
ACCTATAGTCAATTCTCTACCATTCATTTCTTTAACTGTGGCTAGTGCAGGGATTCTAGGGCCAAAGAAAACTCTTCTACACATTGACAGTAGATATATTGGCGTTAGAACTAGACCTATTGCTGCAATAAGAATCGTGATTGATCTAAAGATAGAGCTAAAGCCTTCTTGACTCGTGATCCCTAAAAATACAGTTATTTCACTTATAAAACCGCTCATCCCAGGTAGTGCTAAAGAGGCCAAAGAGCTTGCTAAGAAAAAAGCAAAAGTTATTGGCAATACCTTTGCTAAACCTCCCATATTTGGTATGGAAAGAGTATTTGTTCTTTCATAGAATGAACCTGTTACAAAAAACATAGCTGCAGCGATAAGTCCGTGACTGATCATTTGTAACATTGCTCCGCTTATCCCTAGAGCATCTACTGCTCCAATTCCTAAAAGAACAAAACCCATATGACTTACTGAACTACATGCAATTCTCCTTTTAACATTATCTTGAGCAAATGCATTTAGCGCTCCGTAAATTATATTGATAATTCCAAGAATAATTAATGCAGGTGCAATTTGAAGATGTACTTCAGGTAGTATTTGAACATTGAATCTTAAAAGAGCGTAGCCTCCCATTTTTAAAAGTATTCCCGCGAGTAACATTGAAACTGGTGCATTAGCTTCTCCATGTGCATCAGGTAACCATGTATGTAATGGAAAGATGGGAAGTTTTACTCCAAAACCAATTAAAAATCCTAAATAAGATAATAACGCTAGGCTACCTGTTACATGTTTATTGGTTAAATCGGTAATATTTAAAGTAAAAGTATCACCACTTAAAGCAAGTGCTAGACCACTAATGAGTATTAATAAAGAAGCTAAAGCTGTATAAAGAATAAATTTTGTGGCCGCATACAATTTCTTTTTTCCTCCCCAAATAGCAATTAGAAGATATACCGGAACTAATTCAAGTTCCCATGCCAAGAAAAATAATAGGAAATCTTGAGAAAGGAAAACTAATGCTTGTGCTGAGGCTTGTACTAATAAGAGAGCAAAATATAGATTAGATTTTTTCTTAATTTTCCAGCTTGCGGCAGCTGATAAAAATGTAATCAACCCACTCAAAGCTACTAAAGGAGCAGATAATCCATCTACTCCAAGAGACCACTCTAAGCCTATTGAGGGTAACCAAGAAGCTCTTTCTACTAGTTGCAAAGAACTATCTGAAGTATTGAATTTTTGAAAAAGAACGCCAATTATTAATAAAAAATCTATAAATAAAAAACTTAATGAAATATTTCTAGGGAGTGTATTATCTTCTCCTTCTTTCGAATTCAAGAAAGGCATTATTAATGCCCCAATTAAAGGCAGTAAAACAACAGACGAAAGCCATGGAAAAGATTCTAAATTCATTTATAGAATGAATAATTTTTTTATTCTAGTTGAAGTTGTACTAGCTTGAGACTATAACATTAAAAATGCCTAAGTAAAACTACTTACCAGAGATAGTGCTAAATTGACTACCCGTTGTTTGAACGTTTAAAAACGGCGCTCTACTAGCTACACCTGATTTCTCCCATGCTTTCACCATGGCTTGACTGACGTTTTTACCATTTTCTTTTTTACATAAAGCTAAGATACTTGGCCCAGCCCCACTAATTGCGCATCCTAGAGCACCTGCATTTAGTGCGGCATCTTTTACTTCCAATCCACCCTTAATAAGTTTCCATCTGTAGGGTTCATGTAGCTTATCAAACATTCCCTCTTTTATGAGTTCTGCATTTCCTGCTTTTAAGCCGTTAAGTAACAAAGTAAGTGCTCCCATATTTGTCACTGCATCTGATATGGGTACATTCCTTGGCATAACCTTTCTTGCTTCACTTGTGCTTAGGCGAATTGCAGGTATTGCCACAACAGCTTTAATTGAATCGTGCCAATCACATCTAATGATTCTCCATCTCTGAGAAGAAGACCTGGCTGTCAAACAAAGCCCACCCAGAAGAGAGGGGACTACATTATCAGGATGACCTTCTATATCAATAGCAAGTTCAAGGAGTTTTTCTTTGGACAATGGAGAGTTCATTATTGCATTAGCTCCGATTAGTCCAGCAACTATTGCTGTAGCACTACTTCCTAGCCCACGTGCAGGCGGTACTGCCAACTTAACTCTTGCTTCAAGTGCAAAAGGATCCATATTTGCGCTCTCCCATACTTTCTGAGCTGCTCTAAACACTAAGTTTTCAGGTCCTCCTCTTAGGTGATTACCATCTGTACTTTCCATTATCAAA
>CACAQP010000057.1 GCA_902534685.1 uncultured Prochlorococcus sp. | reverse complement strand
AAAATTAGAAAGTAAATTGCATCCAAAGAAGAGAAAGGCATTAGAGTTTTCTAAATCAAATTTTTCTGGGACTTATGCAAAAGAAGTAGAAGCTTATGTACTTGAAGACAAACCCAAAAAGGTAAAAAAATTGATTAAAGAATATTGTCTATAAATTCAGATTAATAGTATTAACTAGCAATGAAATTACCACAGCGTTGATTATCTAAAAAATTAATATGTTGTCTTTCTAAATAATATAATTCCTGAAATTTAATCGCATCTGAATTTAAATCCTTAAAAAGATCGTCTATCTCTTTATTAGAATTTGATGAACCTGAAGAAGAATTATCAATTAAAATAGATATACAATTTTCTAAGGTTTTTAATCTTTGAGAACCCCAAGATTCGATCAAGTGTCTACATCTTTTTAGAGAATTATATTTCTCAAGAAGTGATAAAGTTCCAAGTAAATTATCTTTTGGATTACTCAGCAATGTTAAAAACAACTCATTTGGATTAATAAAAATATTAATTTTATTTGATGATTCAGGATTATTTAGAGCTAAGTAATCAGGCAAAAGTGAAATTAAGTTAATAGCCAAAAAGTCTTTTTGCAGAATTTTACTATTTGGTAGTTTTAAATCATTTAAATAATTTAAACCAAGAATATTTTGTTCAATGTTCGAAATAGATTCCCACAGATTTTGAATATAATTAGTATTGAAACCATTAATTTCTCTTTTGAGAAATTCTTCACGTATAAATAGCCTAAGATTAGGACAATGTAAATAATAAAAAATTATTTCTGATTCATTTTTTTCACGACGGGAAATTTCATTAGGTTGTTCAAATTTTTTTGATCTACCATGCCAACGAAATCCCTTAACTTGATTTCTTAAATCATGTTCAAACTGTATTGCTAACCTAGCTTGTCCCTTACTTAATCGTTCGGAGACTTTTTGTAAGTAATGAGTTCTTGTTGATGATTGAGGTAATTTACTCAACAATCTTACCAATGAAGAGATAACACTCTGGAAAATTTCAGACTTAGATAAATCTTTATCTTTAAAAATCTGATCAATCTCCCAATCAATCCAAAAAGATGAATTATCAATTAAATTGGAATAATCCTCAGGAGTATGGCTATTCAAATATTCGTCAGGATCTTTAAAATCACTTAATTGAAGTATCTTAAGATTAATTTGATCATGAAGAGACAGACTTTCCACTTCTTTAATTACTCTTTTTGCAGCTAATATTCCAGCATTATCAGAATCAAAATTCAAAACTATATTTTTGTTATCTGTACATCTACATATTTGAGAAATTTGATATTTATTTAAAGCGGTTCCAAGGGATGCTACAGAATTAGTAATACCTTTTGAATGAAGAGAAATCACATCAAAGTAGCCTTCAACAATAATTGCCTTATCTTTTTTTCTAATATTGCTTGAGGCTTTTTCGAATGCAAACAACATTTTTCCCTTTTCAAATATATCTGATTCAGGGGAATTAAGATATTTAGGTTCCTGACCATCAAGAGATCTGCCCCCAAAGGCAACTACTCTTCCTTGCATATCATGTATTGGAACAATTATTCTATTCCTAAAACGATCATAAATCTTGTCAGAATTATCTTTAGAAATTGCAAGACCCGAAGCTAATATAAGATTAGTAGGAAATTTTTCCACCTTGGATAGGTAATTGTATAAATCGTTCCATGAATTTGGAGCAAAACCTAATTCAAAGTAATCAATAATTTTGTTATTTAAGTTTCTTTTTGAGGTTAAATATTTCATAGCTTCATAACCAAGAGAATTATTTAATTGAGACTTAAACCAATTTTTAGTGACTCTTAATATTTTATAAAGTTCTTCCTTTCGAGATAATTGTTTTTTATATGCTTCTACTTGGGGACCCTCAAGATTCTCAACATTAATATTATTTTTCTTCGCGAGCGAAAGTACCACATCAGAAAAATTTGCACGAGTAAATTCCATTAAAAATTTAATGGAATTACCTCCAGCACCGCAAGAGAAACAGTAATAGAATTGTTTACTTGGTGATACTGTCATAGAGGGTTTAGTATCATCATGAAAAGGACAAATTCCAACAAACTCCTTCCCTTTCTTCTTAAGAACAATATGTTCAGAAATAACATCAACAATATCTGCCTTTTCTTTAACCTCTTGAATAGTTCTTGGATGTATAGAATGAACCATTGAGATTTTTTAAGAAAAGAAATAATGATTTATTTGTTATAGTTCAAAATCAAATAAGAATCTACATAATTTCACAATAAC
>CACAQP010000056.1 GCA_902534685.1 uncultured Prochlorococcus sp. | reverse complement strand
CCTTAATCAAATGACTAAATCACTCATTTACTCAAGAATTAAATAAAACTTATGAATAATTATTCACACAAAGATATGATAATCTATTTAATTAATGAATTAGGATTAGAGGAATCTTCTATTGAACTAGGTATAAAATTATCTGTTAAAAATAACACTCCATTACCAATATTATTATGGAGTTATGGAATGCTAACTATTGAAGAACTAGATAAGTTATATTCATTTTTATTTCAAAAAATGGAATAATAATTCTGTTATAATTTAGATATATTTATTTAAGGACAATTACAGTTTTAACTAAAGAAAATCAAGTACCAAGACAATCTATAGAGAAGCTTGATTTATTATTATTAATCCTGGAGACTATTGATTTAAATGGTATTCAATCCTTTTACTCAATTTCAAATAAGCTTAATTTAAATGATGTCTTACCAAATAAAGTTACTATTTGGAAATTAAGGAATAATAATCCATTACGAAAATCTTATGTCAAAAACAATATTAAACTAAAAGAATTTGATGCATTAGTTAAAGTCGCCGTTGAAATGTCTAGATATTTATATCCTTATATTAGAGAGATACTTAAATCTAAAGAAGATCTTGATGAGAATTCAGTTATTTGGAATGATTTTAATAAGAGATTTATCGAGTTAATTAATGAGAGATTTAATTTAGATAGTATGAGAGTAAAAAAGCTTTTAAATCAAACGAAAAATGATGAAGTTGTTATAAAGTCTTTGATTACCTTATCCCTTTGTATCTCTAGTCAGGGTTATCAAAGGTTGAAGAAATTTTTATGCGATTTTTAATGTGATGCAAAATAAATTATCATTTCATCAATCTTCGGTGAGTCTGGAAATAATTGGATTACCCGATTATTCAAATAACGAGAATAAAGATCAAATATCGATAATTTCACAATGGAAATTAACCATAATTGATAAACCACTAATTGAGGGCAAAATTGAACATCTAGTGCCTATTATGGATGCTTTTTATATTTATTCAAATCTTTTAATTAAAAACGAAATACCAATATATGAGTCTAAATTAATTGATATAAAAGCTGACAATCTCAATATTCACAATATTGTTCTTAAGAGTTCTAAATCAAATGTAGAACCATTAATTTTAAAGATTGGCAATTCATTGTTGTCAGACACAATAAATTGTTTT
Source organism: uncultured Prochlorococcus sp. (assembly GCA_902534685.1). Classification (GTDB taxonomy): domain Bacteria; phylum Cyanobacteriota; class Cyanobacteriia; order PCC-6307; family Cyanobiaceae; genus Prochlorococcus_A. The sequence goes on along the minus strand of CACAQP010000056.1, from coordinate 1,174 downwards.
GATCAGTTAAAAGAATCATCTAAAGTTATAATAAAAAAAGCTTTTGTATCTGATAGTATCCCTAAAAAAGTTAGATTTGGGTCAGGTAACAAAATTAGATTTTTTAATTTCATTTTGCCGCCTTTAATATCAATATTTTCTTTAATTCTATTCTCATCTACTTTTATTTATTTTTATAATCCTGTTGAAGATAAAGATAAGAATGAACTAATTAATCAATAATGAGGTCCTGTTAGCATATTAAATACAAACACGATACTATAGGTTAATTTCTTTTTAGAGTAATTATTAATTTATTCTTTGAGCTTTGATGAATGACAGATTTAAACATCCCAAATCTGAATATGAAGTCCGATAAATATATCTTTAAAAAAAAATTAACTTTAAGAAGAAAATCTAGTAGAAGAATATTAATTGAGGCTGCCTTTTTGTTTTTTTTGAGTGTTTTATTAGTATATATAAATTTTTTAATTCCTAATAAAAATTTGCTTGTACTAAATCTAACTACGACATTAAATAAATCTCTTTTATTATTAATTGATCTTGGTTCATATCTCTATGAAATATTATTGGTGATTTTTATTTTTGCCTCTTATTTTACTGCTTTCATCTTAATGATAGGTTCTTTTTATAGGTTATTTAGAGTATCTAAGAGAAAGTCAAAACAAATAAATTATAAATAATTTCAAATAGGTTGCATTAAGCCTCCACTTCCTGAATCAGAATCATCATCATCATTTTCTGTTTCTTCACCAAATATGGCAAATATACCAAGTAAAATTGAAGAAAGAATAATTGATAAGGGTAAAATTGAGGTTTGTATCCCGGCGTCTATATATTCACCCATATTAAAAAGATAAATTTTTACAAACCTAACCGAAATCAAAGTCTTTCGCGGATTTTAAAAAATTATTTAATAATTTATTCTCATTTTATAAGAAGTTCTTTGTCGAAATTCTTTATTTCTCTTTCAAAAGAACTCAACAACAACATTAACTGATCAATTTGATTTTGAATTTCGGTTGCTCCTAAACCCCTTATGGTTATTATTGATAATTGCTCTCCTTCATCAAAATTAAATTTATTTTGAACATTACTTGGTAAGGAATTTTTAAGAATTCTATAAGTAGAATTTTTTAATTTGGTTTCAATTACGATGTTAGGTTTTTTAAGT
>CACAQP010000055.1 GCA_902534685.1 uncultured Prochlorococcus sp. | reverse complement strand
TTTTAGGAAATCATAGTTTTCCAGAATTTATTATTGGATATCTATTTGGTGCTGCATTAATTATTGGAGCTCCTACTGTTTTCTTACTACTTGCCTTCGTAAGCGCTTTAATGAAAACAAATGGGAAAATGGGTGGATATAGAGAATATGAAACTTATGGTGAATCATCTTTAAATGATGCCCCTCCTTTCTTATTACCAGATCCAACAAATCCTAAATTAAGCAAATAATTAAGGTTATCTAAAAATAAATTGGACTTTGACAATAATAGTTTTAAACCTTTTTCTTACACAATTTTTATTAAATAATAATGAGAGGTACAGGTCAAAGTGAAAAAAAATTATCAGATTCGATGACCTTTAGTGATCATTTAGAGGAGCTTCGTCAAAGGATACTAAACTCAATTTACTCAATACTTATTTCAATATTCTTTAGTTTTCTTATCATAAAGCCATTAATATCTTTTTTAGAAATTCCAGCTGGTGATATTCATTTACTACAACTTGCTCCAGGAGAGTTTTTATTTGTCGCTATTAAAGTTGCAGGTTACAGCGGATTGATAGTTTCTATGCCTTATATTTTTTATCAAATAATATTATTCATTTCTCCTGGTTTAACAAAACAAGAAAAAAGCCTTATCTTACCTGCAGTTTTTGGTTCAGGTCTTCTATTTTTTTTAGGGTTAATTTTTTCATGGTGGATATTAGTCCCTGCAGCAATAAATTTCTTCATTAGTTTCGGTGCTGATATTGTTGAACCAACTTGGTCTATAGAAAGGTATTTTGATTTTGTTCTCTTATTAATGTCTAGTACCGCAATAGCTTTTCAATTGCCAGTATTACAATTTATTCTTGGTTCTCTTGGAATAATCACAACAGAAAAAATGATTTCGAATTGGAAGATAGTTGTAATTTCCTCTGCAATACTATCTGCAGTGATTACCCCTTCAACTGACCCATTGACTATGTCATTGCTATCTATATCGATTGTGTTTTTATTTTTTGTGGGAACTGGATTAACTTACTTATCAGAAAATCTTAAGTCAAAAACTCTTTCATCTTCTCATTAAGATCTAATTGCAAGCTGACAGCTCTACCTAACCTTGGCTTAGCATTTACTTTCTTTAGCCATTCCCTTACTTCTTCTGAATATCCACATCTATTTAAAATCTCGATTTTATTAGCTATCGATTTTTTATATTCATCTTCACTTAAAGGGAATGATTCCTGTCCATGAAACCATAAATCGCCTTTTTTTGAGAACTTAAAACTTATTAAATCATTTTGCCTCATATTTCGCCCTACCTGAAGCTTTAAACCTGTGGGAGTGTCAACTTGAATTGGTGTAGACTCTACATCATAAGTACTTTTCTGATCTTCTCTTTGCTTCTTGATATTGATATTAAACTCGTTACAAATTTCTTCCATAATTTCTTCTAGTAGTTTGATTCTCATAGAAAGTTTTTCATGACTTAAAGAATTTAAATTTTCTAGAAGCGTAGTAAATTCGTCTAATCTTTCTATATTTGTATTGTAAATACTTAATCTTTCTTTTATTAATTCTCTAGATCTCTTAAGTTTTTTTGATTTTTTATATAGTTTTTGTCCCTTTATAATGTCTGGTTTTTTAATTTCATGTGAGGAAAATATATTATCAGCTTTTTCTTTATATATCTCGTAGTTTTCTGATTTTGCCAGAAGATCATATTGAATATTTAAATTCTTTTTCTCAGTATTAGTCTGTTTAAAAATTATTCCTTCAATTTTCTTTTCCAATAATTCAAGTTTTTTTTGTTTCAGATGATTATCATAATAATTCGCTAAGCTTGTGCATAAATCTATTTTATTTTCGCAATTAATTTCCTTATCAAAAAACCAAACGCAATAAAAATCTTTGTTGAATGTAGAAAAGTTAAAGTTATTGTTTTTAAACCTGTTTATCCAAATCTTCCAATTTTTAAATATCTCCTTTAAGTCTGAGTTGCTAATGAAATCAATATTTTTTCCCATTATTTCTGAATTCTCAGTTTTGCTAATAACCTCTAATTGTTTTGTGAGGATAGGGCTTACTCCTTGATAGGTATCTATTAAACAGTATTTTAAAGACTCAGGTACTATTGAAATTGAGTCTTTCCATGATTGAAAAGACTCATCTTCTCTAGGTTGTTTTTTGAGATTGACTGGAGGGCCAGAATAAATTGATCCTGTTGAAATTGTTCTAAAACTAGATTGACTTGACTTAATTTGTTTACCAACGGCAATTATTTTATGTTTATTATCCAGATAAAAAATATTACTATGTTTTCCCATTAATTCAAAAATTAAATACTTATTAATTTCATCTCCAGGCTTTTTCGCAAAACTAAATTTTATAACTCTCTCGAAATCATCTTGATCAATCGAAATTAAAGCCATATACTTTAATCCGTAT
>CACAQP010000054.1 GCA_902534685.1 uncultured Prochlorococcus sp. | reverse complement strand
AGCAAAATATCCAAAAGCAAGGGTAATAGTTCTTGATGATTGTTCGAATACTTTTCAAAACGTCGCAAATTGTCTTTAAAGTATAATCCCAAGCATCAGTGAAAAAGGGAGTGGGATCTAACCATCAATGTTGACTAGCCAGGATCGGCGGAAGTATGGAGAGCAAATCTTGAAGAGGCAAAAATATATCATGAGCAACTCTTCAAAAAAGGATTAACAATGGCTCGCATTGAGAAAACATAAAATAAGTAAAATTGACCTAAGATTTTTGGCTTATAAATTCGAAACGTTCAAGGGTTAAAAGATTCTTAAAAAAAATCAAAATAAAGATAAATTTTTTGAATATATGTTTATGGACTCTGGAAAAATTCTTGTTGTATTAGGAAAAGAGCCACCTCTTATGAAAACCAGAGAAGAAGTTAAAGTTGATAAAGCTAGAAATGAAAGGAAAAAGATAATCGCTCAGGGTTGTATGAGAACCAAGTCAATTAGGGAAGACTGTTAGTAACCAATATTGTTGTTAGGGTTAGTTATATAAATTATGAGATTAAGGACGTAGTTAGCGGGTAAATTTAATGGCTTCAAAAGTAACAAAGCCATTCCTTGAGTCATATTAAATTCTTTATTTGTCATAAAAAAAAACAACCTAATTTTATTATAAAAATACTGTCAAATACAGACTAAAAAAAATCTGTAAAAAAAATATATAAGAATTTAATGGTTAAAGATTTTCAAGAAATCTTTTATTTGAAAATCATTATAAGTAAAATAAAATATCTAGGGTTACTTTTTATTTTTCTCTTTAAACCAAAAAAATCATTATAAATACTCAGTGAAATATCTTATCTCAAGCAAAAGATACAGAGCATTAGTTGGTATTGGAATAGTTGCTATCAGTATTGGATTAATATCAAAAAAAGTAATTAATTATCCAGCTGGAAACTGTGTGAAAGGGAGTCAAGAATTAACGCATAATATCTAACAATTAATCTTATTAAGAGTTCCTTAATTCTTAAATCCAGTCAACTTTGATAAATCTTTTAGTGAAAGTACACCTAAAATTAGTTTTCCATTTATTTCCCATGTAGGAAACCCTTTAATTTTTTTATCAATACATAATTGAGTTTGACTGTCTATGCCATCTCTTGCACATTCAACTACATTAAGTTCCCTGTAAGCTTCCTTACCAAATAGTTCACCTTGATTGAGGCAATTAGGACACCAATATGCTGAATATTTAACTACACCATTATCTTTAAGGTATTTAGCTAACTCGATAGATTCCTTAGTGCTTTCTGAAGTGACTATAAGTTCTCTCTGATTAGACAAATGGGAGCTATGTAATACAATTGGTAAAGGAAGAAAAGCTAATAGCGGAATTAATAAACGTTTCATTTATTTACTAATTTTCCTCCATATTTTCTAACTATCTTATCAAGCAAAATTCGTATATCTTTATTTTTAAGTTTTTCTATTCTCTGAAGATTTTCAAGAAGATCACATATTTGATCTTGTATATCTTCATTTAATTCACTTACTGCCATGAAATTTTAGAGTGTTTACATTCAAATCTTAAATCAAAAGTAAATTTACATACTTATTGTATTTATAATTTTTTATTGCTATTTTTTTAAAGCGGGCTAAGGTTCATATCTCCACGAGGATTTAGTCCGCTGAATTTTAAAGATTCAATTTTAGGATCCCTGTTTATAAAGTTGATTAGAAATAGTTGCATAAATATTTATTATTGCTTAATTTCCATATTTCTTTGATAAGCTATCTCATATAAACAGTAATGGTGTGACACTATTTATTCAAAAATATTTTTATTTTGCTTCATGACTTTCTTAAAATATTTAAATTCAATATATTCAAGCATCATTTTGATATCATCAGATAATACTTTTTTATTAACTGTATAGTCGTTTAAATTAATTGGAGATTTATTATTTTTAGAGAATGGTTCTTTATCAAAGGAAAAATTAATGAAATCGTCAATATCTTTTTTATTTTGTCCAAAAGATTCATTTAGTACTCCTCGAGACCTCAATGCCTCTTCGACCAATAAACCTGTTACTTTTGACTGACTAAATTCATTAGCTGTGCATAATTTTTCAATAATTTCATGAACTTCTTCACTCGGCAAAAAACCAATTCTTTTCCTCGAAGAGGGCATGATTAAAAAATAGTGTCACACTTGCACATTATAAGTGTTGCACTATATTTGATATAAGTCAACTTTTTCCCTTATGCATATTTTAATATTTCCTGCCGTATTTATACTTTGGTATCTAGCTTACGAAGCAAAACCTGTCATTAATGATGAAGTAACACTTAATTGGGAAGAGAAAAATACAAATAAAAGAAATAAACTCTTAAATATAATCAAAGAAAGCTTTTAATATTTACTGCCAATAGATTTTGACCATTCCTTATGCTTATAATCAAGATCAGAGATTAACTGTTTTTGATAAGTAAAT
>CACAQP010000053.1 GCA_902534685.1 uncultured Prochlorococcus sp. | reverse complement strand
CTTATAGCTCCATCGCAATAGTTGGCGAATTAATAAATGGTAAAATCAAAAATAGTTTAACTTGATTTGTAAGAATAATTTGTTAAATCAAGTAATTATTTTTTCCAGTTATGGTGATTAGTTTACCAAAACAGCTAGTTGTAATTGGAGATAGCTCAGTTTATGGATGGGGAGATAATGAGGGTGGTGGATGGTGTGAGAGGCTTAGAAAAGATTGGTGCAATAACCACAATGGGCCAGTTATTTATCAACTTGGCGTTAGGGGAGATGGGATAGAGAAAGTTTCATCTAGATGGGAAAAAGAATGGTCATCTAGAGGAGAAACGAGAAGAAATAAACCTAAAGCAATCCTGCTAAATGTAGGTCTTAACGATACTGCAGCAATTGGTCAGATAAATGGAAGACATCAATTAGATATAGATGGATTTGAATATGGATTAGAGAGGCTAATTAATGAAATGAGCTCTCAAACAAATGTCTTTGTTATTGGTCTGACACCTGTTGACGAAAGCAAAATGCCTTTCGCAGGATGTCTTTGGTACTCAAATGATTTTTGCAATTCTTATGAAAGGAGAATGGAGGAAGTATGCTTAAATCAGAATGTCCCATTTCTTCCTACTTTTAGAGAAATGTACTCTGATAAAAGGAGAAAAAATTGGATTACACATGATGGAATTCATCTAAATTCCCATGGACATTTCTGGCTTTTCCAAAGACTGAAGAGCTGGGAGATTCTTACAAAATGGAAGGAATCATAGGTTTTTTCAAATATTTTTAATTTAAAAAATGTGAATATAAAACGAGCGCAAAGATAGCAAAAACAGAAGCGATACTTGTTTGAATAGCATTTACCAATTCATTACTTAATTTATATTTGTTTTGAAATTTAGCACCAATAACACTTTCAGAAAGTGTTGCCAAAAATCCCGATACTGCAACAATTATAAATTGAGATTCTGTAGAAATAATTGATAGAAGAAGCATTATAAAAGCCATAAATATTGATCCTAAAACACTAGCTAAAGTTCCTTCTAAACTTATTCCTCCTTCAGTTCCTCTCTTAACCTTCTTAAGTGAAGTAATCAAATATGTATCTTTCCCAAACCTTTTCCCAATTTCGCTGCCAAAAGTATCCGCCAGCTTTGCAGCAAAACTTGCAGCAAAACCTACTTTAAACATCACTATGTTGGCACTATTTAATTTGGTCATGAAGGCAAGAAATAATCCTGTAGCTGCAGAGCCCCAAACATTCTCAGGGCCTCTTTTTCCACCTCTTTTTTCAGCTATTCCTTGTTCTTTTTTAAATTTAAAACCTATTTTGGTAACTAGAGATCCAAATAATAAATATATTACAACTGACAACCAACCCTGCCAAAACAAACATCCCCACAAAATAGTGCCTAAAATGCCTGCACTCATCCAACCACTTTTTGTCATCAAAGGAATTTTGCAAAATACATAAATCAAAATAAAATTAATGCAAAAACCTATAAAAAATTGATTTCTAATTAAATCCATTTTTATCTAATCCCTTAATTTCAAATCAATTCTCCATTGATTTAGTATTGATGATGCGTTAATACTAGCTGTTGAAGTTCTCAAGATATTATCGGAAAGTTTTACAAAGGTAATATTATTTTTATTGAAAAAATCAATTTCTTTAGAGGACCAACCTCCTTCAGGGCCAATAACATTCCAAAAAATACCTCCTTTTTTATTTTCAAATTCTTGTTGTTTTCTTAACCATTGACTTAGGTCAAATAGTGTTTCTTCTCTAGTTATAGAAATTGAAACTCTTTCTTGATTATCTCTTCTTTTTAACCATTCAAAAATATCCATACCATTTAAAATAGAGGGTTTCCATAATCTCTCACTTTGCTCAACAGCCTCTTTGATAATTGAATTCCATCTCAAAAGTTTTCTAGATAAATTTAGATTTTTGTTTACCTGTCTTTCTGAAAATAATGGCTGTATAAAATCAATTCCTATTTCTGTACACATTTTTAAAATATCCTCAAAACCACTTTTTGGTACAACAACAGCTATACCTAATAAGTAAATTTCTTGTTCTTGAAATAAGTAAGGTCTTTTTAATTGAATTATTTCTAAAGAATCATTTTTAACTTTTATAGCTTTCCATAATGACCCCTCTCCGTTAGCTATAAATATTTCTTTACCATTTTTTATCCTCATTACTTTATTTATATAATGAGCTTCTTCTTTAGAAAGTTCTAAATTATTGTTCTTAATATTTTCAATTCTTTCATGGGAAATAATTAATCTTGTTAAGTCTTCCATCTAAACATTTAATCTTTGAAAACTAAATCTTCATGTTCTTCAATTGCCCAATCATTATTTTCTCCCCCAATAATTAACTCTTCAATTTTTACATAATTATTTGATATCTCATTCAAAGAATTAATTAAAATATCTATTGAAATGGAGTCTGAAGTTCCAAAATCAACCCAACATCTCCCCCACAGGTTTTGGTATTCCATAATTCCTAGATTATGCATTAAGGCAGGAAGTGATGCATTTTTTTGTTCATTATCATAAGACATCCAACTTAGATCAGAACCCTCTTCATGAGTTTGCAAATTTTCAGAATTAAATCCCCCCAACCTTCCTA
>CACAQP010000052.1 GCA_902534685.1 uncultured Prochlorococcus sp. | reverse complement strand
AATAATGCTTGATTTAAAAGAAATATCTTATCAACCTCAAACTGGTGAAAGGAAAATAATAGACAATCTAAATTTAAAAGTTCATGAAAATGAAATCATTTTAATTTGCGGAAATAGTGGTTCTGGGAAAACAACTCTGCTCGAAATAATAAGCGGATTAACAAATCCACAAAAAGGAAAAATTACTTGGAAGAATCAAATCTTATCTTCCAGGCAAAGAAGATGGCTTTGTGGCGTAGTATTCCAATTTCCTGAAAGATACTTTATAGGTACAACCATTGGTAAAGAATTAAAAATAGGCCATAAATCTTTAAGAGTGCAAAATATGGAAATAGTTTTAAATAAGGTTGGTTTAAAAAAAATTAATCTAACCCAACCTCCAGAACAACTAAGTGGCGGCCAACAAAGAAGGTTAGCTGTAGCTGTTCAGCTACTTAGAAACCCATCAATTCTTTTACTTGATGAACCAACTGCTGGATTAGACTTTTCAATGAGGAATGATGTGAAGAATTTAATTCTTGATTTAAAAAATAAAAATACAATTATTATTGTTACTCATGAACCTGCCTTATTTGAAGGCATTCCGTCTAGGATATTAATTCTAGAAAAAGGGGTAATCAAAAATCTTATGAAAGAAAATCATGAAGGATAGGATAGTCCGAGCCACTGCAGCAAATGGAGGAATAAGATTAGTTGCTGTCTTAACAACAGAATCTTCTCTAGAAGCAAAAAAAAGACACGGTCTTTCTTATTTAACCACCAGTATTTTAGGAAGAGCATTTAGTGCTTCGCTTCTTTTGGCAAGCTCAATGAAGATAATGCATGGGAGAGTAACTTTAAGAGTTAGATCTGACGGACCTTTGAAGGGATTGCTTGTCGATGCAGGCAGAGATGGCAAAGTCAGAGGTTATGTGGGGAATCCCGATTTAGAATTAGATCTAGTGAAAATAGATAGTAATAAATATTCTTTTGATTTCTCAAAAGCATTAGGTACAGGATATTTAAATGTTATTAGAGATAGTGGAATTGGAGAGCCCTTTACAAGTACGGTTGAATTAGTAAATGGGAATATTGCAGAAGACTTAGCTTCATATTTATATCATTCAGAACAAACTCCTTCTGCTGTATTTATAGGAGAAAAGATTCAAAATAAAGATGTTATTTGTAGTGGTGGTTTATTAGCTCAAGTTTTACCTAAAAAAGACACTGACCCTTTACTTGTCTCACTACTTGAAGAAAGATGTAAAGAAATTAAATCCTTCAGCGAAGACTTATTGCAGTCAAAAGATAATCTTCTTTCGTTAATAAGAAATATATTCCCCGATATTGACGATAAATCAATATCTGAAAAAGCTCGATCACAAGAAGTTAGTTTTAAATGCAAGTGTTCCAAACAAAGAAGTTTAAATGCGATGCAAATGCTCGATAAAAGTGAGTTGGAGGACATCCTTAAAAAAGATGGCAAAGCAGAATTGGTTTGTGAATTTTGTAAGAATAAATACCTTATAAATTATGAAGAAATCAAATCGATGATAGAAAATCAATCATAAAAAAATTACGCCTAGCCATAAAATAATCATGGCTGGAAAAGATTGAATTTTCTGTAAAGATAAAGAATTATTTGATACTTCCTGAATGAAAGAATTAGTTTCAAGTAATCCTCCGAATATTATTCCTATCGAAAGAAAGGTGACACTCCATCCTAGAGAGCCTATAAATCTTTTACCCGATTTAATTTGAGTATAGGTAAGTATTAGTGTTGAGATAGAAAGCAAAAGTCTATTATTTGAGTCTGGACTGATAAATAACATAATTAAAAATAATAGTCCAAGTGATATTTTTATTGAAAGGTTATCAAATGAGGGAGGCGTTATTTTTGGCAGACTATACTGACTTGAGTTATTAGAGTTATTGTTTAAATTTTTTATCTTGGATAGGAGTGGAAATTTGTTATTGGAAAATTGATTAATTTGTTTTTCTTTTTTTGAAGCACTCACAGCTTCATAGCTTACATTCCCTGATTGCCTAGCTTTCAAACTCCCCATCAGTAATTGATCGAAGGAGGATTCAATTTTCGCTTTCAAAATTAAATCTTCACCAGCCTCTTTTACTTTAAGGTCTCTAGCCCTCTGAATATCCTCAAAAGCAGCATCCTCTTCTACACCTAAAATTTCATAAGGTGATTTTTCACTATTGTTTTTACTACTGTTTGAATCCAAAATTTTTTTCTAATACTAACAGATTAACCAATTTTATAATCCATTAAGACTTTATAAAGCAATTGGTTCGACTCCACTAACAACAGGAGCAACTTTGTTTAAAGTTAATTGAGTATTATCTTCAACAAATTGATTTAGATTCCACTCATTTTTAAAAAGAATAACTGGCCTATTCCAACAATCTTTAACAATTTTACAATTGAACATTCTCCCAAGTTTTTCAATGGCAGGCCATCCATCAGAAATCCATCTAGCCAATTGATATGGCATTGATTCAAGATTTGCGTCTACACCATATTCACTTTTTAACCTGTGGGTTACTACCTCCAACTGCAATTGACCAACAGCTGCGAGTATTGGGTCTCTTTTACTCTCATCAAAGTCATAAAGAATCTGAACAGCGCCTTCTTCTCGAAGTTCATTTACACCTTTTCTAAAGTTTTTAAATGCTGAGGGATTTGGATTTCTTAACCAGCTGAATATTTCAGGACTAAAGGATGGTATACCCTCATATTCCAAATGAGCACCAGTATAAAGCGTATCTCCAATAGAAAACATACCTGGG
>CACAQP010000051.1 GCA_902534685.1 uncultured Prochlorococcus sp. | reverse complement strand
CGCTACATCAATAGAGATATTGGGACACTTTTGAAAAATTTTTTTATTTATCCTGAGAAAGTCGAGATCATTAACTGATTTCTCAAGGGACTTTTTGCAAATATTAAGAATTTCAGGGTTAAAATGATTGAGTTCATTTATTATTACCGATGCTTTAAATAAGAATATCCCGCTGTTCCAAGTATATTTTTTATCCTCTATTAATTCCTTGGCAGTTTCTTCTGGTGGCTTCTCTATAAATTTTTTTATATTGCTTGATTTTTTTTCTAGTGAAAGTTCATCCAATGATTCAATATATCCATATCCTGTCTCTGGAGTTGTTGGTAAAACCCCGAAAGTTACTATTTTGTTTTGATTAGCATGATATATACCTTCGATAATTGAGTCCTTAAATTCTCTAGGATTTTCGATTATGTGGTCTGATGAAAGAATTATTAATCCAGGATCTTCACCTTTCTTATTAGTTAAAAGAGCTGCTAAAGCTATTGCAGGGGCAGTATTTTTGCCTTCAGGTTCAAGTATTATGAATTTTGGTTTTATATTTATCTCTAGCATTTGTTCAGCGACTAGAAATCTTTGTTCTTCATTACATATAATTATTGGTGGTTCTAAATTTTTTATACTTTTTAATCTTAAATATGTATTTTGCAATAAAGAAAAGTTATTTTTTTCATCAAGTTCTAAATATTGCTTTGGGTAGCATTCTCTAGATAATGGCCAAAGTCTTGAACCTTTACCACCCGACAAAATAACCGGCTGCAATTTTAAATCTGAACTTGAATTTTTGCTATTTATGTTCAAAATAAGCTAACTATTTTTGAGAATTGTGATGTATTTAAAACTTAGCATAAGTCAATTTTTGAATGCAGGAAATAACTTTAGAATCTATATAGTAAAATAGAATATGTATGTTGTTCTTTTTGTGCCAAAAAAATTATCAGAACTCCAAAAAAAGGAAATAAAAAAATTATTTGTAAAGGGGAATTCAATAAAAGAATTAGCAAATTTATTTGAATTTTCAATTCAAACAATCACAAGACAACTAAAAATAATGTTTGCTGAAAATGAATTTAATAATTTAAAAAAAAAGACATTAATTCAAAATCAAAATACAAAATTAAATAATAAATTTTCTGATACCGATAAAAGTTTAGGAGATAATATGGGTTTAATTTTAAATGAGTCTCCTCAAGAGCAGACTTTTTTTGAGGTATTACCTGTTTTAGATGGTATAAATCTTGACCAGCAAAAGGATTTAACATCCGTTCCTATCTCAGATGTTGATCTACCCAAGATGGTATATATGATTGTTGATAAAAAAATAGAACTAGAAGTAAAACTTTTAAAAGAATTTCCTGGGTGGGATTTTCTTTCAGATGATGAATTGAATAGAAAAACAATAGAAATATTTTTTGATTTGAAAATTGCAAAGAGTCTTTGTAATAAGGAACAAAAAGTAATTAAAGTTCCTAACACTGAAGTATTTAAAATGGTTGCTCCAATTTTGTTATCTCGAGGAATTTCAAGAATAGTCAGTATTGATAAATTAATTTCTTTATAAAGGTTTATTTTTTAAATTTTATTTCTAGAAGATTACTTGTAATTGAGCCACCTATGAAACTAAGCCCAATAATAAAACCGATCGGCAAACTTATAGTTTCACTTATTAATAAATTTACTTTTTTATGATTTGAACTGTTTTGTATCCCAATCATTAAAATAAAAAAAAGTGTTAGGTTAAATATAATTGAAAATGTAAATTTTTTTAATTTGAACATTTTGGTTAATTGACTTTTAATAGATATTATAAACCTCCCTCTTTGAGAGGTTTTTCTTTTTGGCAAGATATTTTGAGGCTTCTGACAAGCTAAGACCAGCATTAACTAAATCAAGTAGCTCTTGCCTTAATTCTGATTTGTCGTATGAAAAGTTCTTTTTAGGTTTAGATATACCTTTGATTACAACAGTTATTTCTCCTAAAACTTCTTTATTCTCAAAAAAACTAATTACTTCGTCAATATTAGTTCCAATATGTTCTTCAAATTTTTTTGTTAATTCTCGTGATACTTGAACTTCTCTCCCCCCTCCACAATGAACTTTTAACTCACATAATAATTTTTTAAGGCGATGGGGTGATTCATATAAAATAGTAGTCTTTTCATTCTTACTTATTTCTAAAAAGAGTCTTTCTCTCTCACTTTTTTTTTTGGGAGGAAAACCTTCAAATATAAATTTAGAGGATGGGAAACCACTCGATACCAAGGCTGTTGATGCTGCACATGGCCCCGGGATGCAAATTATACTTAACCCTCTTGTCTTGATTTCTTTTACAAGATCCTCTCCAGGATCGCAAATACTTGGCATCCCAGCATCACTCACTAAAGCAATCGATTTACCTGAAAGGAGTTCATTAACAATTTTTGGAATTTTTTTTGAAGAATTAAATTGATTAAAGCTTATAAGATTATTAGTAAATTCATATTTGTTCAGAATTTTTTTTGTTTGTCTAGTATCTTCACATAAAACAAAAGATACACTTTTAAGAATATTTAGAGCTCTATGTGAGATATCGCTTAAATTACCTATAGGCGTACCTACGATATAAAAAAGTCCACTTTCAGGTTTACTATTTTTATGAGAAGATGAGTAATTAAGATTCATTTAGTGATTAAACTACCTTCTGGCGTAGAGTTAAATAATCTTATAGATGATTTAAGAATTTTCAGCTGGGAAGCTTCTGAAAAGTTACTTTATTACGCTCAAATATTAAAAGATTCAAATAATAAAAGCAATATTCTGAAAATTGATAATGAAGAAGAACCTGTTA
>CACAQP010000050.1 GCA_902534685.1 uncultured Prochlorococcus sp. | reverse complement strand
TCCAATTAAATTTTCTTTTTGAAAATTCCTCAAAATATCAATGCAACCTCCATCTCGAATAGCCTGATGTAAATGTTCAGCAGTATTTATACCATGTATCGCTAACAAATCAATTTTTTTAACTTTCAATTTTTCAATGCTAGATAATACATCTCGCTCAAAAATTTCAGGATCACTATTTGGTGGAATCTTTGTTTGGATTATATTTGGGATTTTCTCAGTATTCTTAAAACACATCCCTAATTGCACCTCAGAAGTTCCATAGTACTTGGCGGTTTCTACATGATTTAAGCCATGTTGTGTTGCAAGATCTAATATATTTTCTACTTTATTTTGTTCTTCGTATGAAACCTCAGAAAAATCTAATTGATCCCAACTTTTTTGAAATCTCATACCACCTAAAGATAAAACAGGAATCTTCAGATTAGTTCTACCAAATCTACGATATTGCATCTTTTTGATATTAGTGCTTATTTATTCTCGGTGGCTTCCCAAATGTTTGAAACATATCCCTATCGAGACTATTCTCTAAATCATCTAATTCTTCAAATTTAACCCAATGAATACAATCAACAGGGCATGTATCTATTGCTTCTTGTATGACATCAGAACTATCTCCATCTTGCCTAATAGCTCGACTTCTACCATGAAATTCATCAACAGTGAAAGTGTTCGAAGCGACGTGAACACAGTACTGACAACCAATACACTTTGCTTCATCAACCCATACAGCTTTTTCGGCTAACTGACCACCTAAAACGGGTTCATAGCCTGTAATCTCAACATTTTCTTCAGTATTATGAAATGGATCCGTAAAATCCATATTTTGACATTAGTTTTCCCACTTGGTTAAGACCAATTCAATAGAACCATCATTTTTATTTTTTTGCTCTATGATTTGATATCCATCTTCTTGCGTTTTAGAAATAATTGTTTGGTAAGCATACATTTGTGTAACTTTTGAGATAAATCTTTCTACTGGAATCTCAAATTTCCATAGATCAAGGTCAGTAACTAATTCATATGCATTAGAATTGTTATCCCATTTAAATCCAACTTGGGTATCACCAGGCAAATTCATACTTATATCAACGGCTGTAAATTGACCTTTATACCCTTTTACAAACTTTTCTTCTTGATTAATACTATATCCGAAATGATGTAAAGCCTTAATTAATGGCTCTACCTCTTTGAGCTTAGTTTTAATTGTACTAAAATGTGACATTAGATTCGTTATTTAATTGTGTTAAGTTTTCACTTTGATTAGAGATAAAAGCATCAGAAGTTTTATTCTTAACTGTTACTTTACCTAGAGCGTCTTCGAGATTTTTAGTAGCTTCATTGCATGAATTACCAGTGAATCCCTCTACAGTCTCTTCAACTCTTCCGTCTTGATGAATTTTGAATCTCAATGTTTTTTGAGGCATTAAATTCAAGTATTGAGTACTTTTACTTTATATAGAATAACGAAAATTTTTTGTTTCAGTTGGTACAAGTTAATTAATTTTAATTTTTATATTGAATATCTGATAAATTAATTAGTTATCTAGTGTTCTTGTAAAAAAATTAAGATTTTTAATTATAAAAACCTTGCATCCCCATTGAATCAAGGGCAGTTTTTGCTTCTTCCATGACAGAGGGTTCTTTATCAAAAAGAGCTATCTTAGTACATTCATCAATGAAACTTTCTTGAGATAAACCATTTAATTTTTCGTACAATCTACACAATGACCAAATACAATTACTCCTAACCCCGGATTCATTATCTATCTTTAGACTTACTAAAAGTTGTTCCGCCGCTAATTGAGCATTTTCCGGTGAAACATTTCCAATTTCAGCTAAAGAACTAGATGCCCATAACCTAACTGCTGCGACATCATTCTTCAAAGCATTAATTAATGGCTCTAAAACTATTTGATTATCATAATTGGCTAAGCTCCATGCAGTAGCTCTTCTTACATAAGCATTATCATCAGTCATTAAAAGATTTACAAGTTTCTGAACAGCTTTAGGACATGGATTACGACCTAAGGCATATACTGCACTCATTCTTTCAACAGGACAGGGTTGATCAAGTAATGGTAATAGAAGAGGAAATGATCTTTGATCTCTATATTCACAAAATATTCTCAAACCCTGTATTCTTTCTTCTCTGTTACCTTTCAGCATTTTTAGAGCTTCATTGCACTCTTGAGTAATATTTAAACCTTTTGAAAAAATATCCTTATCAATTTGTTCTAAAGGATCTATTTCAAGATCTAAAGCTAATTCTCTAGCTAAAACATCTGGATCAATAGCTATTTCAGCTAAACTTTCTTTATTAGGATCCTTATTTCTCTTCATTTCAAAGCAAAAATATTAATTCAAGGGAGCGGGTGACATCATGTCTCCAGGTAACCAAATTCTCGCACTAACTGCAAAAAAAGCAATTCCAAAAAGTGCGACTATGGCAAAAGGTAAAATTTTTGTCTTTATAAAACCCAAAGATTCAATATTAATTAAATCAATAATAACCTGTTCAAGAGACTTTTTAAAAAATTAATTTAGATAATTTCGTTAATTTCTCGCATTTTGCCTTAACTGACCACATGCAGCATTTTTATCTAGTCCTCTACTTTTTCGGAAGCTAACAGCTATACCACTATTAAAAAGTATAGATTGAAATAATTTAAGACTTTCTAAAGAGGTTCTTTTAAATTCAACCTCATCAATTTGGTTGTATTGTATTAAATTAACGTGACATTGAAATCCTTTTAGCAAATTACTTAATTCATTTGCATGTTCTAATTTATCATTAACACCACTAAGCATTAAATATTCAAAACTTACCCTACGACCAGTATCTTTGACAAATTGCCTACAGTCTTCGATTATATTTTTAATATCATAGTTTGTTGCACTTGGTATTATCATTTCTCTTATTTTTTGATTTGAAGCATGTAAGCTTATTGCCAATGTAAATTGACACTTACCCAAAATTTGAAAAGACTTTGCTGATAATTTGTCTATCATTTTTGGTATGGCAACAG
>CACAQP010000049.1 GCA_902534685.1 uncultured Prochlorococcus sp. | reverse complement strand
TCTTGAAAATGTATGGGATACATGGAGCGATTTAGACTCAATGTCACTTTGGATGAGCTGGATTGAATCTGTAAAAACAGTTGACGAAGAAACTAATACGTTACCAGATTTAACAGAATGGACTTTAGCTGCAAATGGCTTTAGGTTTAAATGGAAAGCTCAAATTACAGAAAGGGTTGAAAAAAGCAAACTTAAATGGAAATCAATAGGAGGTTTACCAACTGAGGGATCAGTAGTTTTCGAAAGTAAAAGTGAACAAATCACAACGGTCAATTTAGCTATAACTTATGAACTACCAAAAATGATTGCTCGGTTTATGGAAGAAAATATTTTAGGCAAAATGGTTACAAACGAATTACAGGCCAATATTGATAGGTTCAAATATTTAGTTGAAAAGAACTATACAAAAGATTTTTCTAATTAAAAATATTAATTGCTACATCTAGTAGTCCTTCAAATGTATATTTTTGTGCCTGAATATCAACTCTTCCAAAAATCTTGTTACATATTTTTGTTGTCTGAGGTCCAATAGTTAATAACTTAATTTGATCAAAATATTCTAACCAATTTTTTCCAAGTTTTTTTTCTAGTAAAAAAGCAGCATTTACTACAGTTTTACCGCTTGAGAAAATAATTGCATCAACTTTGCGATTAGAAATAACATCAATTGTTTCTTCCGGAATTGATTCAGGACATCTAGTTTCATATGCAGCAACCTCAAATACACGAGAACCAGACTTTCTAAATTGATCTGCAATTAAATCCCTACCACCTGTTTGAACTCTTGGTACAAAAACTCGAAGTCCATAACCAGATACTGGGAAATTATCAATTAAACTTTCAGCAACAAATTCTGGAGGTATGAAATCAGCCTTAATCCCAAAATCATCAAGAGTTTTTGAGGTTTTTTCTCCGACTACGGCGATTTTTGTTTTTTTAGAACATTCTTTTAATGAACTATTAAAGTATCTAAGTCTTTTATCCACAAATTTGATCCCATTACTACTAGAAAAAATAATCCAATGAAAATCATTTATTTGATTTAATGCTTCGTCAAGAGGATTCAAATCATCAGGATCAGCAATACTTATTGCAGGTAAATCAAATACATTAGCGCCCTTGCTTATGAATATCTTTTTAATATCCAATATCCCTTCTTTTGATCGAGTAATAATTATATTTCTTTGATCAAGGGGTAAATCAACTTTTGGCATCCTTGTCCTCAACATGATGATTTTGATTTTTATTTTTTAATTCATCAAGAAGTTTCAAGACTGATAATCCTTTATCAAGAACAACATCGTCTTTAAAAATTATCTCTGGAACTCTTCTCATCTCAATTCTTTTTCCTAAACTATGCCTTATAGAGCTTTTAGCAGTATTCAAGTTTTCAACAATCTCTTTCCTCACTTTCTCTTGAGCAGTTGAAGTTATGTAAATTTTACAGTGTTGCAAATCACCTGATAAATCAATCTTAGAAATATTGACGAAATGATCTCTAATAAGATCATTTTCTAAATCATTCTGCAAAATAAGGGTAATTTCTTTCTTCAAAAGAGAAGAAACTTTTGCAAGACGGTAATTATTTGGCATTATGGTTGTAAAATTATTGGGTTTGTCATCGCTTGCAAGACAAAATAAACAGTTATGAAAGCACTTAAGACAGAAGATATCAATCCTACTATTGTGAGAGGATTTGATCTATTCTTGAATAAAGGTTCAAGCAAAGCAACAAGTCCCCCAACAATTATAGATATCAAATACTTTGGATATCTCGCAACATTAGAGAAAAATTCGCCCATCAGCTCCACAAATAGATTACTTTTTTAGCTAAGTTTTAACAAACATTAAACAGCATGATTACATTATATCAATTTAGGCATAGTGCTTTTTGTTTAAAAACAAGAATGGCTCTTCATGCAAAAAAACTACAATATCGAGTTGAAGAAGTAACACCTGGAATAGGCCAATTTGAAATCTTTAAATTATCAGGTCAAAAACAAGTACCTGTAATAGTCGATAGTAATGATCAAGTTATTAATGACTCTTCAACTATTTGCGAATATATAGATAAAAAAAATGATAACAATCCACTTTTTCCTGAGGACCCAATATTATTTGCACAATGCAAACTAATTGAAGACTGGGCAGATACTACAATGGCTACAACTTGTAGAAAAGCTTTAATAAAATCTGCAATAGAAAATCCACAGCTAAGAACTGCATTACTTCCAGATGAAATACCTTCTTCAGTTAAAAGTATTGTTGATAAATTACCTTTTGAAAATCTTAGTAAAATTTCTAATGTAGTTTTGTCTTCTAAAGATAATTTAGAACTCCAAAAATTACTGGAAGCTTTATCAAAATCCTTGATCAACAAGAAATATTTAGTTGGAGATAGTTTATCAATTGCAGATATTGCAATTGCTGCTCAATTATCACTTCTTAAATTCCCTAAGTCTGCAGGACCAATTCTTTCAGGAGAGGGGAGCCAAGAATACATAAACAACCCTTATTTAGAAAATCTTTTTATTTGGAGGAACAACTTAGAAGAATATCTTTTTAGTGCTAACTCTCAATAAATTCAAACTTTAATTTATATTTATTTGTTTTTATTGCATGAATAGAAGGATCACCAACTTTTGAACCATAAGAAGCAACATATTGCACTCCACAAATTGATGGTTTGATTGAATTATCAACTTCCAATATTTCTTCGGAACATTTTTGAAATTTACTAATGGTCTCTACCTGATTAATCCTTGAAGCGCCTGGCTTGTGTGAAGTTTGTATAACTAGCTCATCTGCGAAAAAAATATCATCATCTTGGATCTGATTTCTCCCTGTAATTCTTGAATCAATATAAAAATCATCTTTTAAATAAGTAATTTGATTATTAATAGATTGAGGATCCTTTACAACCTTGATTAAGGTATCGCCAAATATTGCTTTTCCAATAGATTCAGAATTTTTTGCACGATTACCAACAACTAAATCTGAATCATTCTTAAAGAAATTTACTTTATAAATAACTGGCTCTTCTGAATCGTTAATTATATCTTGAGAAGTAACAAGCCAATTTCCCTCGAACCATTTAGGATAAATTAAATCCTCAGAAGTATCCGACAATTTAAAATTTGGTAAATATAATTCTGGCCATTGATTGACACGATTTTCCAAAAACT
>CACAQP010000048.1 GCA_902534685.1 uncultured Prochlorococcus sp. | reverse complement strand
TTTAGCTTCCTTCTCCTTGAAAGTCTTTCCTTCATCACTATTTGGTCTTCCTGCTTCCCACCACTTTAACCATGGCGTCCCAAAGGCATGGACACAAAAATCAAATAATCCAGTAAAACTTACTCCTACAATAGGATCATATTCCCTACTTTTTCTATAACGCTCAACTTCAAATTCATGATTAAGTAAGCATGCTACAGAGAGAGCAGCTGCCTTAAAAGCTTTTTTTTGCTCTTCAAAGTTTTCGGGATCAATCTGATTTAAATGAACTTCAGCTAAATTGCAGTGGAAATCATTTCCCAAGATCTCCCCACAAGGGTTAAGTCCATATCGACTCATCCTGTGGTCTAGCTCTTCTTCAGGGAATGGACCATAACTACTATTTATCCAATTTCTCGCTTCATCCTTACCTTGTTCTGAGTAGATCTCGATAAATTCCTTTCTCAATTCATCATCTTTGAGAATATCTGCATTTGACCTCGCAATTGCTTCTGGAGCAAATTGAATAGCCCCCTCACCTGAATGGAATTGTTTTGTTACGGCATCCAAAACAGTTTGATAAGTGGGTTTTGTATGGTAGACCCTAGTATGATTAGCCATCCTGAGGGCATCTTTTTCAGGATCTATTCTCCAATTTCCCTTCTCATCTTGACTCCATAAATTTTCTTTTGCCGACGCTGCTTCCTTATCATCTGAAGCGAATTGTCTCATTCCAGCACTTCTTCTTATATTCCCAGCCACTATGGTTACTGCAGCTTCATCAATTAATAAACAACACTCTACAGTACTTAATTTTCTGCCTATTGCCTTTCCAAGAAGTGATGCGACTCTAGAGTAGAGATCTTTTAATTTAATAGGATTTGCCATGCCACCAAAACCTTTTAATGATTCTCCAGCAGGCCTAATATCTTCTAAATTAATATAAACATCAATTACTCTTGCAAGCCTTTCATTACTTGATGCTTCAAGAAGATATTTATAGCTATCTACCCATCCTCTTCTGCTATCTCCAACTTTGATATGAAGATCTTTCCCTTTGATCTCTAATGATGATTTTTCTTCTCTTTGATCTTTAGGAGTTATTCCAACTTCACTAACTGATTTAATATTTATTTTGTTTATTACCGTAGGCAGATTATTAATAAAATGAGGCTCAATTATTGCACCTGTTCCACAACCCATCATTGCTAAGTCCATCATCAATGCAAAAGCTTCCCAATCAATTAAGTTTGTTGAAGTACAGTTATATGCCCCAGAGAAATTTTGTTTTTTATTAATCCAAGGAGTTCCTCCAATCCATAACCATCTTCCTGAAGGTTGGGCTTTTTGGTTACTTTGCATTTCTCTCATGAGGACCAACTCTTCCTCAGAAAGTTTACCTAGTTCTTTTAATCCCGATAAATTCCTTTTGCCAACTTCGCTCCAGTTCTCCCTTTTCCCAGATGAAGTTTTTCTACTGTAAGATCTGAAAAAAACAGGATAAGCAGCAGGCGCAGTTTTTGGGAAATCATCTTTTTTAAGATTATTCGAATTGCTCTTCGAAGAAGCATTATTTGGTGCAACAGTCACGATAAAAAAAACGTATGTAAATAACCTGTACAGGAAGAATAACTCTACCTGTGGAGTCTGCAACCATTCTTACCACTATTTAACGGTTTGTGTAAAATTATGTTTAATATGAAACCTTTATTTAAGAAAGGATATGGAAAGAATCCCTGAACCTGAATTAATGGAAGAAAAAGATCAGGTCATTTCTTATGACGAAGCTGATTTTTCAGAAGGGGAAGTTAAGCTAATTAATCAAATAAATTATTATCTTTTGAAAAAAAATATTTCTTTAGGTCAAAAAGATTTAATAGTTGATTTAGGATGCGGCCCAGGAAATATTTCTGAGAAGTTAGCAATAAAATGGCCGAATACTGAAGTGGTTGGAATAGATGGTTCTAAAGAGATGATTTTGAGAGCAGAATATAAAAAAAGTATTTCTACTAATCAAAAAAGATTACAAAATTTACGATATATTTGTTCTGACATCAAAGAAATTAAATCAAATAATTTTTTACTTAAAAAAAGAATTAGTTTACTCGTAAGCAACAGTTTGATTCACCACATTACCAAGCTTGAAGATTTCTTCAATACCATAAAAAGTTTGTCTAGTAATATCACTGTAAATTTTCACAAGGATTTAAAAAGGCCATTAGATGAAAAGTCTGCTTTAGAACTCAAAGCACAATGTTCAAGTAAATATAATGAAACTTTAACTAATGATTATTATGCATCTCTAGGAGCTTCTTATACTTTCAAAGAGTTAAAAAATTTCACTTTAGAGAATGATCTATCTTCTTTAGATGTTTTTGAAGACGGTGATAATTATTTAATAGTCTATGGTAATGTTTAAGAACTAAGTGAAAGGCCCTTAATATTACATAGATGAGCTCAAGTACTAAGAATCTAAATAGTAAAGACATATTGGATGCGGTAAATAAAAGAAGAAATTTTGCTATTATTTCACATCCAGACGCTGGGAAAACGACTCTTACTGAGAAGCTTCTTTTATATGGAGGTGCCATTCAACAGGCGGGAGCAGTAAAAGCTAGGGGTAATCAGAGAAAAGCCACTTCAGACTGGATGGAACTTGAGAAACAAAGAGGTATTTCTATTACATCAACTGTATTGCAATTTGAATATGAAAGATCAGTAATCAATCTATTAGATACACCAGGACACCAAGATTTCTCAGAAGATACTTATAGAACATTAGCTGCTGCTGATAATGCAGTTATGTTGGAAGATGCGGCTAAGGGACTAGAACCTCAAACTAGAAAATTGTTTGAAGTTTGCAAGATGCGAAAAATACCAATATTTACTTTCATAAATAAAATGGATAGACCTGGAAGAGAGCCATTTTCATTACTTGATGAAATTGAATCAGAACTTGGATTAAATACTTTACCTATTAACTGGCCAATTGGGAGTGGGGAGGAATTTAGAGGGGTTATTGATAGATTTTCTAGAGAAGTAATTTTATTTGATAAAGCCGTGAGAGGGAAACAATCGAACGAGAAAAGATTAAGTCTTGAAGATAAAGAGATATCAAAATATGTAGAGAGAGGTTTACTTGAAAACTCACTTGAAGAATTGGAGGTTCTCGATGAGGCAGGATCGAAATTTGAAAAAGAAAAAGTTTTTAATGGCTCTTTAACTCCAGTTTTCTTTGGATCTGCTATGACTAATTTTGGAGTAAGACCATTTTTAGATAGTTTTTTAAAAATGGCACAAAAACCAACCTCAAGAAATAGTAATAAAGGAGATATTGAACCTGCAAGCAATGAATTTAGTGGGTTCGTTTTTAAG
>CACAQP010000047.1 GCA_902534685.1 uncultured Prochlorococcus sp. | reverse complement strand
TTGGCACTTAATTACAAACAAAAACCATTTTTGAGTGTTGTTTTAATTCCAGGAAAAGACGAATTATGGATTGCAGATAGTAAACGATGTTGGGGTGAAAGGCGAAATGGATCAAGAATTAAAACTCTCAAAACTGATAATCAAAGTTTTGAGGAAATGACATTAGTGACGAGTAAAAATCATAATAATAAAATTCTTAAAAACTTAATTGATAAGATCCCATTTAAGAATGTTGTTGTAATGGGAAGTATTGGATGTAAGATATCCTCTATTGTAAAAGGGGAGAGTGATATATATATTTGCTTGAGTTTACCTGGGAAAAGCTATCCCAAAGATTGGGACTTTGCAGCACCTGAAGCCATATTAAAAGCCTCAGGTGGGACAATTACAAATTTAGAGAATGAAGACCTAGCTTATAACAAGCCAGGATATGAACAAAGTGGTTGGATCATCGCTTCAAAAGATAAAGAGAATCATGCAAGTATTTGTATAAGATTAAAAGAAATAATTAGGCAACATAAACTTTATCCTTTTTGATCTCAATTAAGAGGTGCAACGGGCGTTGGCGTTGGCTCTGGGTAAGACATCCCCCCGTTTTGTGAAATCCCCCTCAAAGTTAGATTAATTCTCCCTCTGCTATCAATTTCACGGACTCTGACAGTTACTTCATCACCCTGTCTAACTACATCTTCAACTCTCTCTACCCTGGCCTCAGATAATTGAGAAATATGTACCATACCTTCTTTCCCTGGAAGGATTTCTACAAAAGCACCTATTGGAATAATTCTAGTTACAACTCCTGGGAAGATCTCTCCTTCATGAACTTTTCTAGTTAATCCCTCTATTATTTTTTGAGCTTCTTCTGCTGCAGCTCCGTCATGAGATGCAATAGTTACAATCCCTCCATCTTCTATATCTATTTTTGTATTGGTTCTCTCAGTAATTCCCTTGATAGTTCTTCCTCCAGGGCCAATTACGGTTCCTATAAGCTCAGGATCAATTCTAAAGCTTAAAAGTCTTGGAGCGTGCGGAGAGAGGGATTCTTGAGGTTTATCTATTGCCGCTTGCATCTTTTCTAAGATGTGTAATCTTGCAGGTCGAGCTTTTTTAATTGCATCAGAAATAATAGAGACTGGTAAACCTGTAATTTTCATATCCATTTGTAAGGCGGTAATTCCTTTGTCAGTACCAGCAACCTTAAAATCCATGTCTCCAAGAAAGTCTTCAATTCCTTGAATATCTGTAAGAATTCGAACTTCCTTACCTTCTTTGATTAAGCCCATAGCAGTTCCACTTACAGGTGCTTTTAGAGGAACTCCTGCATCTAATAATGAAAGAGTACTTCCACATACTGAACCCATTGAAGTTGATCCGTTAGAACTTAAAACTTCACTTACTACCCTTAAAACATAAGGAAATGTTTCTTTCCCAGGCAGCACGGGTATTATTGCTCTTTCAGCTAATGCTCCATGGCCAATTTCTCTTCTTCCTGGAGTTCTCATTGGTCTTGTTTCTCCCACTGAATAAGGAGGGAAATTATAGTGATGCAAATATGTTTTTTCAGTACTTGGATTTAAATCATCCATCTCTTGAGCATCGCTTGGTGTGCCAAGAGTAGTAGTAGATAAGACTTGAGTTAGACCTCTTTGAAAAAGTGCAGAGCCATGAACTCTTTTTGGAAGAATTCCTGCAGAGGCTGATATTTTTCTAACTTCATCGAGATCCCTACCATCAACTCTTTTCCCATCATTTATGATTTGCGACCTCATTAATTTTTTTGTTAATTTTTTAAAGTCGGAATAAAGTAATTTTTCATTTTCTGAGGTTAGAACTTTTACTTGATTGTCATCTTTAAGTGAATCAATTTTGTTTTGAGTTTCAGTTTTAATTTTTTCGAGTTCAAGATCTCTCTCTTCCTTTGAAAGGTCAAATTTCTTTAAAACTAACTCAATAGGTTTTGTACAATTTTTCTCTAAATAAGAGGGCAATGTTTTATCTTCTTCAGGGTCAGATGGCTTAATCTGTTTTATTCCTAAATCTTCTAGTAAATCTACTTGCGATTTAATAAGTTCAGTAACAGCCTCGTATCCGAAATCTATAGCTTCGATTGTATCTTGCTCTGATAATTGATTTGCACCTGCTTCAATCATGACGATACCTTCTGGTGATCCTGCAACAACAATGTCTAAATCTCCTTTCTCAATCTCTCTATAGCTAGGATTTAAGATGAAATCATCCCCAATAAGCCCAACTCTTACGGCAGCCATTGGTCCATAAAATGGAATCTCTCCAACTAAAGTTGCTATTGAAGCCCCCGTAACAGCCAAAACATCTGCTGGAACTCTTTCATCTAGAGAAAGGCATGATGCGACTATTTGAATCTCATCCTTCATCCAAGTGGGAAAAAGTGGCCTCATTGGCCTATCAATTAATCTTGCAGTTAAAGTCGCTCTTTCTGGTGGGCGACCCTCTCTCCTCATAAAACCACCAGGAATTCTGCCTGCAGCATAAAGTTTTTCTTCATAGTCACATATCAGAGGTAGAAAATCTGATGGTTCTTTTTTAGCAGTTTTTGTCGCTGTAACTAATAGTGAGGTATCACCACACTCAATCATTACTGATCCACTTGCTTGAGGAGCATATAGTCCTGTAGTTAGTCGTATCTCTCGTCCGTCAAACGTGATCGACTTATTTTGTCCGTCCACTTTTTAAATTATAAATCTATACATAATTTATTCTTACATTTTATAGGGACATATTGAGTAAATTATTTAGATAAGCTATAAAAATTTTTAAAAATGTCCTAAAAATGAGTTTATTTTCTAAAAGTATTATTTTTTCTTGAGAAATATAGTATTAAATTGAAAACTTATATTACCAACTTGATTTAACTACTCCTGGAAGTTCACCGTTATGAGCTCTTTGTCTTAATTGATTCCTGCAAAGACCAAAATCTCTATATACTCCCCTAGGTTTACCAGTTGCCCAACACCTATTCCTTACTCTATTTGGTGCAGAGTTCCTTGGTAGACCTTGAATCTTTCTATGGATTTCTAGCCTTTTCATTGGATCTTTTGCGGAATTGAATTCATCTAGTAATGCTTTCCTTTTCGCAGCATATTTCTTCACAAGTTTTTTGCGTTTAACTTCTCTCGCAATCATGGACTTTTTCGCCATTTAGTCAGAATATTTAAAACTATCCATTATTTTAACAGCTTGGAGAACAGTTTTTTAAAATTTATTTATTGGTTTAATAATCTTTGTACGATTATTAGTTGGCTAGTATCTCTGATAATAAGCAGAACACTTAGTCCAACTAAAAGAAAAAAACTGGACTGAGTAACAACCATTTGTACTTTGACTGGCACAGGTTTACCCCTAAAACCTTCAATTATGGTGAAAACAAGTTGTCCCCCATCTAACAATGGTAAAGGTAATGAATTTAGTACTGCTAAATTAATAGAAATTAAAGCCGCAAATAATAATATGCCTGTGCCACCTTGTTGAGATAATTGTGCTCCGATTTCAACTATTTTTACTGGCCCACTTAATTGTTGA
>CACAQP010000046.1 GCA_902534685.1 uncultured Prochlorococcus sp. | reverse complement strand
CAAGACGGAAGTAATGGGAGCGAGTTTTAGAAATCTTGATGAAATAAAAGAATTGGCAGGTTGCGATCTTTTAACAATCGCTCCAAAATTTCTAGAGGAACTAAAAAAAGAAAAAGGTGTTTTAATTAGAAAATTAGATAAAAGTAACCAAATAAATAATTCTATTGACTATAAATTTGAAGAAAAAGATTTTAGATTGAGTATGTTAGAAGATCAAATGGCAAGTGAGAAACTTAGTGAAGGTATCACTGGCTTCAGTAAGGCTATAGAAGAATTGGAACAGCTGCTACTTAAGAGATATTCAGAAATTAAAAATCATAAATTAATTTCTGCAAACTAAATTTAAGTTAGAATCGCCAAAGAATTAACCCCCACTTTTTGTTAAAAGCCTTCTGATAACTCTCTTTGCAATATCTTCATAACTCATTTCTCCTGATAATATTTGAGCAATACGTTTAGGTGCTGTTTTCCTTTTGACACCTAATTGATATCCAGTTCTTGGGAATCTATAGAAAACCTGTGCTATTCTCCTCCCCCAAGCCATTGATTTCCCCCAAATGTTGTTAATTTTTTTCGTATAAAGATTTAAATTATCTACCTTCCCTGAAAGGCATTGATCTATATATTCTGCAGCATAAAAACTGCTGATTAAAGATGGTCTAATTCCCTCAGCTAAAAAAGGATCGCATAAAGATGCTGCATCTCCTACAGCTAAAACTTTGTCACCATTAATTGAGTGGAAGCCATTCCATATTCTCAGTTTCTTATTAATTGTTTTATGAGGAAAATCATTAAAACCAAAGCTTCTGATTACTTGTTTATTTATAGCCTGATTTTCTAAGAGACCATTATTTATAAAAGTACCTAAACCAATATTTAAGCTTTCTTTTAGGGGAAATGCCCATGCAAAGCCATATTTTATAAATCCAAACTCAAATCTAACTGCATCTTCAGGAATTTCACCTAAACCTTTTAATCTTAGTGAGATTGTGTTTGCGAATTTTGGTTTTCTTGGCCCTAAATTGAAATATCCTGCCCATTTAGACTGGGACCCGTCTGCAATAACAAGAAACTCAGATATATATGTACATTTATTATCACAAGTAATTTCCCATTTATCATTCTTATTTATGATTTTTTTTATCAATAATGATCTCATTATTTTTACTCCATTTGTCAAGGACTCATCAAGCAATAATTGATCAAGTTTCTCTCTTTTAATAATCCAAAATGGGGATTCACCAGTAAGATCAGCAACTACATTATCTGAAGCTTTCCATCTGAATTCAACATTCTTAATTTTTGATTCGATGGAATCTGTTATGTCTAGAGGGAGAAATTTTTGCATTGAAGATGCCATACCCCCAGCACATGGTCTGTAATCTTGGAAATTTTCTTTTTCAATAATTAGAACTGAATATCCTTTTTTTGATAGGTTAAGAGCTGTGGAAGATCCTGATAAACCCCCACCAATTATTACAATGTCAAATTCTTTCAAACTTTTAGAATTTCCTTCTCTTTTTCAGATAATTTAGTTTCTATTAAAGCAATAAATTTATCAGTAATTTTTTGAATTTCAGCTTGATTATCTCTCGATTCGTCGATAGAAATAAGACCATCTTTTTCGTCTTTCTTCTCTTTATCAACAGCGTCTCTCCTAATATTCCTCAAAGCTACTTTTCCTTCCTCTGCATACTTAGAGGCTAATTTACAAAATTCCTTTCTTCTTTCCTCTGTTAAGGGAGGAACATTTATTCTTATTACTTTCCCATCATTATTTGGAGTAATACCTAAATCGCTCATCGAAATAGATTTTTCTATTGCTTGTAAACATGAAATATCGAAGGGTTGTACTGAAATAGTTTGTGAATCAACAGTACTTATTGAGGCAAGTGATTTGATTGGAGTGTCTGAACCGTAGTACTCAACACTTATTCTGTCTAAAAGTGAAGCATTAGCTCTACCGGTTCTTATAGTATTAAAGTTTCTTTGAGTGGCTTCAATACTTTTATTCATATTTTCTTGAATTTCTTGTTCTTTCATAATAAAAAAATTTAAATAAGCTTTAGCTAATTAATGAACCTATAGGTTCTCCAGCAACAGCTTTAGAGATGTTCCCTTTTTTGAATATATCAAATACCATAATAGGAATATTATTGTCTTTGCAAAGCGCAATTGCAGTACTGTCCATTACTGCAATTTCATCACTAAGAACTTGTTGATAACTAAGAGTAGAATATTTTTTTGCGTCTTGGAATTTATTGGGATCACAATTATAAACCCCATCAACTTTGGTAGCCTTCATTACAACCTCAGCATTTATCTCTGCTGCTCTAAGAGCTGCTGTAGTGTCAGTTGTAAAAAATGGATTTCCGCATCCACCTCCGAAGACTACAACTCTACCTTTTTCTAAGTGTCTCATAGCTCTTCTTCTAATGTAAGGCTCTGCAATTTCTTGCATTTCTATTGCGGTTTGAACTCTAGTAGCTACTCCAACTCTTTCCAATCCATCTTGGAGTGAGATTGCATTCATTACTGTTGCCAGCATCCCCACATAATCAGCCGTTGCTCTATCCATACCATCTGCAGAACCTTTAAGTCCTCTAAAAATATTCCCACCTCCAACAACTATTGCAAGTTGCACATTATTTTCGACTACTGTTGAAACGTCTTCTGCAATTGACTGAACAATAGCAGGATCTATTCCATAGGGTTTTTCACCCATTAGTGCTTCTCCACTAAGTTTTAAGAGAACTCTTTTGTACGTCATTCAATAATTATACTTTTAAGACCTTAGCAAGTAATTGTACCGAATTCATTTTTTGATCTGATATTGCTTGCTTCTTAAAACATTTCTAAACTTGCCGGCATAGTATTTAATTAAAATTTTGTTTTAACTAGAATTCAACGCACTTTTGTGCTTTTATTCCTTGTTCTTTGAAAGGATGCCTTATAAGATTCATATCTGTAACTAAATCAGCGTAATTGATAATGGAATCAGATGCTCCTCTTCCAGTTAAGATAATATGATTTTTTCTATTATTTAAACTTTTTAAAAAGGAAATAATTTCTTCTGAAGCAAGATAGCCAAGTTTTGTTGCAATATTAATTTCATCGAGGATTATAAGTTTATAAGATTTATTTTTTATATATTCTTTGGCCAGTTCCCATGCTTCCTGCACTAATTTTTCATCCCGAATTCTATCTTGTGTCTCCCAAGTAAATCCTTCTCCTAATGAATGCCAAGATATGTTAGGGGACAAATTTTTAAGTGCTTTTTCTTCGCCAGTGCTCCAGCCTCCTTTAATAAATTGAATTATTGCTACTTTATAACCGTGTCCCAGCGTCCTTAAAGCCATTCCTAAAGCAGCAGTTGTTTTCCCTTTCCCATTCCCAGTAAAAACAATCAATAATCCTTTTTTGGTTTTTCTAATTTGTAGCCTTTCATCTTGAATATTTTTTCTTTGTTGCATCCTTTTTTTATATTCGATTTCATCGCTCTCTGGCGATAGTTTGCCTCCCATACCAAGCTCTTTAGCTTGACTATCAAGATTAAATATTTTCTCGGAGGAAGGGGTTTCTTCTCTCAT
>CACAQP010000045.1 GCA_902534685.1 uncultured Prochlorococcus sp. | reverse complement strand
ACGTTTAACTAATTTATCATTTAATCGATCACTATAGTCCAGCTTCCTAAATAAGTTGAAACTGTTTTCCCCTTAGGTTGAGCAAATGAATGGAATTGATATAGTCCCGATCTTTTTGGATTAATGACTTTCAAAACAATTGCATAGCTATCTTTATTATTTGGAATTGGGCTGTAAGGATAGATATCTAGTGAACGTAAGCCTGATTCA
Organism: uncultured Prochlorococcus sp.; assembly: GCA_902534685.1. Lineage (GTDB taxonomy): Bacteria > Cyanobacteriota > Cyanobacteriia > PCC-6307 > Cyanobiaceae > Prochlorococcus_A. The sequence goes on along the minus strand of CACAQP010000045.1, from coordinate 3,628 downwards.
TTAGTATTAATTTCTATATCAGCTGGAATATCTTCTAAGCATTTTGTTCGATCTTCAAAACCGCCTATTTTTACTCTGCAAAAACTAATCTTTTCAATTTTTAAAGATGATTTAAAGGTTTTAGGAATAGCTAAATTTATTTTTAAGAGTTCAGTTCTTCTATCGATCGGCCTAAAGAAAAAATAAATTTTATTTCTAAATTTTGGTCTATTTTCTTTTTGAAACCACTTTAATCTTCTATAACCAGAATCCTGATCCCATTGGAATTCTAAACCTGCTCTGGCATTTTGGATATTATTAAAAAATGGAGTTGAAACTAAAATTGCAGAAATAAGGAAAAACCTTAAAATTTTAAAATTCAAAGAAAGTTTCTTTGTTTTGTTTAACATTGACTAAATAAATTTTTAAAGGATCAAATAGTTCTAAACAAATTTTATAGTACTAAGATTAACATCTATCTGTCCTTAATTTTGAAGCACCTCTCAAATAAGGATGATTTGCAGGTACATCTAAAGGTAATAACACTTGAGCCATTATTCTAATACAAAAATTTAGGTCATTAGAAACATACATTTGTTGACAATCTAAAAATGCTACTGAATCAAGTTCTTTACACTTCCTGGCGATTGAAGCGGGGAAACAAGCATTCAAATCCTTTGTGGCGGTGAAAGTAATCGATAATATATTCGTCTCAATCAGATTATTGCGTGAAATTAATTCATCTATTAATTCCATTACAGCATCTTCTATTTCCTCTACTGAATTCCCAGAAGCTGTTGTCGCTCCACGAATAAATGTAATTTTATAATCATCCTTCATTTTTCATACCTATTGATTTAGGGCTTATATAACCAAAGTATTTTATTAGATGAATCAATCTCAAAAAAGATATAATTTATAACTTTTTCAATAACTTTACTTCCAGGAATTAGTCCAAGTATTTTCTTTTTTTTTCTCCCAAACGTTAAAGGCTGAATTTTTGGGTCAATATTTACCATTTCTGCAGCTAGTTCCCTTGCAACAAATTCATCTCCAACCTCATCAACTAATCCTAATTCTTTTGCTTGAGTACCAGTAAAAATCCTTCCATCAGCAAATTTCCTTACTTCTTCAACAGGTAAATTTCTTCCATCAGCAACAGCTTCTGTAAATTGTTTGTAGCTTTCATCAATTAGGCCTTGAAGTAATCTCCTCCCTTCCTCACTTAAAGGCTTATCAGGCGAAAGTATATCTTTAAATACACCGCTTTTAACAGTTTCGAATTTAATACCAACTTTATCTAATAATTCAGATAAATTATTTCCCCTTATAATCACACCAATAGATCCTGTAATTGTTCCTGGATTCGCAACTATTTTGTTAGATGCAACACCAATGTAAACACCTCCAGATGCTGAGATATTCCCAAAGCTAGCAATGACTTTACATCCTTTATCTTTTAGCCTTTTAATAGCAGAATATATTTCTTGGCTATCCCCAACAGTACCGCCTGGTGAATCAATTCTCACGATTAAAGCAGGAAATTCTCTATCCTCAATTTGTTTAAGAGCTTTAAGGACAGCAACTCTTGTTGAACTCGTGATAGGCTCATCAATTACTATACGAGCTATTCTTTTTTTTGACTTACGTCTAAAAGGCCAAATCATTCTTTTAAGGTAAAAACATAAAACTACTTTAAAAAGATTATCAGCAGACCTAATGAATTCAATCCTAAATTGGTTTTTAATGATTCTCCCCTTTGCACTCTGGGGTACTTCGATGGCGGCTATGACTCCCTTAGTATCAAGTGCTGGGCCGGAGTTTGTTGCTTCTTTAAGGTTACTTCCTGCAGGTATTCTTGTTCTAATTACAACATATTTGTTAAAAAGAGATTTAAAAATTTATAAGTGCGATTTGAAGTGGTTTTTTGTTTTTACGATAGTCGATGCCACTTTTTTTCAGTTGTTTTTAACTTATGGTATTGAAAAGACTGGAGCAGGTTTAGGCTCTGTCTTAATTGATTCTCAACCGCTTTTGGTAGCTATTTTAGCGAGAGCAATTTTTGGAAATTTAATTAATCCAATAGGTTGGTTAGGACTACTTTTCGGATTGGGAGGAATCGTATTTTTAGGCGTCCCACAAGAATTTTTAGGAAATTGGTGGTTGATGTCTGATAAGTCTATTAACGATGTTCCTTTTAACTTTGGAGAGCTCTGGATGCTTGCGGCTTCTTTAGCTATGGCATTAGGAACAATTTTAATTAGATTCACTTGTACTAAAAGTGATCCAGTTGCAGTTACAGGTTGGCATATGGTTTTGGGAAGTTTACCCTTAATTATTAAACATTGCTTACAATCAAATTTTAAAATAATCCCAGATTGGTCACTTTTTGATTGGGGACTTATGACATTTGCAAGTATTTTTGGCGGAGCTATAGCATATGGATTATTTTTCTATTTTGCTAATAATAAAGAAATAACTGGATTTAGTACTCTTGCATTTTTAACTCCTGTATTTGCTCTACTTAGTGGAGGTTTTTGGCTAGATGAAAGACTTACTATTGTTCAATGGATAGGGGTAGTGTTTGTTCTTATCTCGGTATTTTTTGTTAGCCAGAGAAAGAGTTTATGGGAAAATAAATTTTCTGATACTACTATTTAATTAATAAGTGTCTTTTTGTAAAAAGTCTAATAATGCGAATAGTTTTGATTAGCACTCCTTTAGGATTCTTAGGGAGTGGCAAAGGCGGCGGAGTTGAATTAACTTTAAATTCGCTCGTGTCAGGTTTAATTTCTTTAGGTCATTCTATTGACGTTATAGCTCCAAAAAATTCTAATTTACATGAAAGTAATGTAAAAGCGAAATTACATTTTGTGGAAGGTGAAGACCAAATTAGTTGGCAGCATCAAGATTACAATTCTCCCGCTAGTATTCCAGAAAATTCTCTTTTAGCAGGAATGCTTGAAAAAGGCTTAGATCTTGCTAAAGATGCAGATATATTGTTGAACATGTCTTATGATTGGTTGCCTATTTGGATGACTTTAAATTTAGAAATACCCATTGTTCATATTATTAGTATGGGTTCTGAAAGTTCAGTAATTAGTAATTTAATCTCCAAGGTATATGCTAAATATCCAAATAATTTTGCTTTTCATTCAAAAGTGCAAGCTAATGATTATCCATTCGTAAAAGAACCCATAATTATTGGGAATGGGTTTAATTTAGATAATTATATTTTTCAAGATTCATTGAAGGGACCCTTGGCTTGGGTTGGAAGAGTTGCTCCGGAGAAAGGTTTAGAGGATGCAGTTTATGTGGCAAATGAACTTGGCGAAAAATTAAAAGTTTGGGGATTTATAGAAGATGAGATGTATGCTTCAAAGATAGAAAAAGCATTCCCTCTGGGAGCTATAGAATGGATGGGGTTTTTATCAACAAATGAATTACAAAAAGAACTTGGGAAATGTAGGGGGTTGCTAAATACTCCGAAATGGAATGAAGCATATGGGAACGTTATTGTTGAAGCTTTAGCCTGTGGTGTGCCAGTCATAGCTTATAACAGAGGCGGACCTAGTGAGATTATTCAGCATGGTCAAACCGGGTATCTTGCTAATCCTGATGATAAAAAAAACCTGCTTTCCTATGTAGA
>CACAQP010000044.1 GCA_902534685.1 uncultured Prochlorococcus sp. | reverse complement strand
AAATCATTCCAGGTTGGTTCTAATGAATAATAATGAACCAAAAATAATTGAAAAAGAAAAAATCGTTGCTGAAAAGCTAAACGGCAGATTTGCAATGATAGGTTTTATTGCTCTAGTTGGTGCATATTTAACTACAGGTCAAATAATCCCTGGTTTTATCTAAAAAAAATTTTTTTTGAAAAAAGCTTAATTCAAGAATAAATTAGGCTTTTTTTTATTAAAATTTTTTGATACCAAATGGTCTTGATTAATTAAGATTTGAATAATCCTATTTGCAACTAAAAATTTGCTAAAAATCAGCAAAAAGCACTAACATATTTCTAAAAATTAGATTCAAAGTTTTTTGGTTTTAAGGTATATCTTATCCTGGAAGATTATTTAGAAAAATTTTCTTGGTTAATTTTATAATCTATATTCGCGGGAAACAAATCAAACTAAAAAAGTTTATTAGTAACAATATGAAAGAACATGATTTTCCTCCTAGAATACTGAAGAATGAAATGATTTATATTAAAAAATATTTTGAAAAGAAATATTAATTTGTTTTTTTCACCTGTAAAATTTAATTTATTTGTTAATTGATGCTATTTTATCCAGATAATTCGAAGATTTTATGAGAGTAAAGCTTGAACCAGAAACAGCATTTATTGGCAAAAAGTTTGCTTATATATTTCTAGGAATAATATTTATCTTGAATGCTATAACTTTTATTTGGTTTTTCTTATTTTCAAATTTAAATAACATATAAATCTTTTGTTTAAAAGTATTAGTACAGCTTAAACTAAAGGACTACAAAAACAGTTACTTAGAAACTAAAAAATTCCTGGAATGATCTGTCCAGTTGTTATATAAGCACCTAATAATGCAACGAAACCAACCATAGCCCATCTACCGTTTACTTTTTCTGCATTTTGAGGATATCCATCGTAAGAAACAGTTTCATCAATATAAGGCCTTGTTTCTGATGGGAACATATTCTGCCTTCCACCTGATTCTGTAGTAACACCTGATTTAGTCATTAAAAAGATAATAATTGTTAACTAAAGTAACACGAATATTAACTTATGTAAACCAAAATTTCCAAAATTTCTGCTCTGAGTACTTATGTTTTTGATAAATATGTGACATTTCTGTTTAAAGAATTAACAAGCCTCATTTAAAAATCACTTTTTATTATCAAATTCGCAATCAATCATTATAAATAAGTATTTGTACTCACAGTAAGTAATTTTACTTAGTAAAATGTATATAGCATTTAGGAAGTGCTTAGCTGGTTAAATCAGAAATCTGAATTAACTAGGTCGTCATGAGCTTGCCAGTGGGATACTTGCAAGCTCTTTCAATTTTAAAAGCAAGTAAAGATACCAAACATACAGATAATTATTTGATCTATCGAAAAAATCTAAGAGATAATCAACTTATGTCAAAGATCTATTTATTTGCTAAGTAGAAAATAGACTTAACAAAATTTATGTCATTAGATTTTATTCTCATACCATCCTGTATTTTGATTATTCTTTTTCTTTTAAATCGAGAAAATATGATCTACAAAAAAAATCAAAAGGTTAAATAGTATAATTTTTTCTAAAAAAGCTTAATACTAAAGATTTAGAGAGCGTACAACTTATTGTTTCCCTGAAAATAACAGATTTCAAAACAAATACTTTAATAAAGTTTGGAAATCTTAAAGAATTTTGTAGAGAAACTATACTGACTTTTTTCTTAAAATTAATTTGTCCCAATATAGTTTTGCATTATTAATTTGATTTAGTTTTTGTTGGCAGTGTATGCAATTGCATTCGTATATGAAAGTTTTATTTTTCATTAATTTTTCTCTTTCTTTTTAAAGAAACCAGAAAATTTGTTTTAAAGCAACCATTAATTAATTATTGTTTGTCTTAATTTGGAGGGACTATCCACTTAAAAGATTTTTCTAAAGTACGAAGTGATATTGGTTTCTAAATCATTAATATTTTATAATGCAAGAAAAGAGATTACAAATTAAATAAACGCCTTTTGAAAAGTTCAAATCAATCACTAATTAAAATAATCATTAAAAAAATAATTGCTCCTTGGTATTCAATAGCCTTAATAGATAGATGGTTACTAGGGCAAATTATACCTCCTATGATATTTGCTATTTCCGCTTTTACTGTAATTTCTCTATCAGTTGGTGTAATGTTTGATTTGATAAGAAAAATAGTTGAATATGGTTTACCAATATTGCAAGCTTTACAGGCTTTAATTTATAGCTTACCTAGCTTTTTAGTTTTATCATTTCCAATGTCTGTTTTATTATCCACATTATTATCTTATGGAAAACTATCAGCTAATTCTGAATTATTAGCTTTAAGGTCATTAGGAATTACTACATCTCGTATTATTGCTCCAGCTATTGCAATTTCAATATTCATGACTGGTTTAACTTTTTATTTCAATGATAATTTAGTTCCAAACAGTAATAAACTTGCTGAATCTACATTAAGATCCGGAATTGGAAGTTCTTTTAATAAACAAAAAGGCAGAAATAACATTATTTTTTCTAGAAAAGGATCGAGAATAGATTCCAACAATAAGCCAACAAAAACAAATACATTACTTACTCATATTTTCTATGCATCTCGATTTGAAAATAGTATTATGAAAGAAGTCACAGTTTTAGACTTTTCCAGAGAAAATACAAAACAGATTCTTACCGCAAATAGTGCCATCTTTGATAAAGATAATTCTTCTTGGGTATTCAAAGATGGGAGTATTGTTTCAACTGACTCGATTGGTCAAACAACAAGTATTAAATTCAAAAAATATATATATCCTTTCGTTGAAGGTCCATTAGATCTAGCAAAAGTACCAAAAGATGCAAGCGAAATGTCTTTGAAAGAAGCATTTGAGGCAGAAAAAATTTATAAAAAGATAGGAGATCTTAAGGAAATTAGAAAGATTCAAGTACGAATTCAAGAAAAATTCACATTACCATGTTCATGTTTAGTTTTTGGATTAATAGGTAGTATTTTGGGATCTAAATCTAATTTGAGATCTTCAAAAAGTCAGGGCTTTGGATTGAGTGTAATACTGATACTAGTATATTACGTGATTTCATTTATATCCAGTTCCTTAGGCGTCAAGGGATTACTTCCACCAATTATTGCAGCTTGGTTTCCAGTAATAAGTTCTATAAGTGGTGGATTGTTTTTTTTAAGAAGAAATTTTTATAATTTCTGAAGATAAGCCCTTCAAAATAAAAATTTCCTGAAAAAATAAATATGTAATTCCCATCAATAAATAGGATTTCTAAAATTAAAAAGTTGAAATTATTTTGATCATTTTTATTTTTTTAATAACCTCTTTCTAAACTAAATATTAATGATTTTCCTTAAAATATAAAAATTATTTTTTAGCCCTTTTTAATAATTTAAAATTTTGCCAAAAATGTAAAAAGATTCCTGTTGATAAGAGAAATTCAAAAATTTCTTGATCATTTCTAATGTGTTGAACTGTTGAAGCCCAGGAAATATCATAATAAGCAAAAAATAAGGATACTAATAAAAAAAATAAGCTATATTTTTTACTCGGTAATGAACTTAAATTAGGCCATCTTCTCCATCCTACCCAACCTAAAAAAATACATAAAACATGTAAAAGTGGATCAAGAAGAATATTATGAAAAAAAGGAAGATTATGAAAATTCGTCTCACCTTGGATACTTAATTTTGTTATTGAATTTAATGAAAGACCATTAATTCTTTCACCCCAACTTATTTCTTCAGCAGAAATTACGAAACAAGTTATGCTAAAAATCAACCAAATCCAAGAATTGATTGATCTCTTTTTTTTAGACTTATAGAAAATGAAAAATCCCATTAGAGAAGAA
>CACAQP010000043.1 GCA_902534685.1 uncultured Prochlorococcus sp. | reverse complement strand
TATTGAGGGACATTTTTCCGCAATTACTGCCATAGTTGGTCCACCAACGTAACCAGCACCTATGCAGCATATATTTTTTACTTTATTGTTTTTCATTTTTAAAACATTTACTAAAGTATTGAATGGTCTTGTTTAGACCATTATCCAAGCTTATTTTAGGCTGCCAGTTTAATTGATCCATTGCAACTTTTATACATGGTTTTCTATGAAGAGGGTCATCATCGGGGAGATCTAAAAATTCTAACTCCTCTTTGTTATTTAGTATTGAAGAAATCTTTTTTGCAAGATTTTTAATAGTTATTTCTTCAGGATTGCCTAAATTTATCGGGCTGGAATAGTTTGAATTCATCGCACAAATAAGTCCTTCAACCATATCGTTCACGTAGCAAAAAGATCTTGTTTGTAATCCATTTCCATAAATAGTTAAGGGTTTATTTCTAATTGCCTGCGTTATGAAATTGCTAATTACTCTTCCATCTTTTTCCATCATTCTTGGTCCATAAGTGTTAAAAATCCTCACGACTCTGAGATTAATATCATAAGTTCTTTTAAAGTCATAACAAAGTGTTTCTGCAACTCTTTTGCCCTCTACATAACAACTCCGTTTGCCTGTGATATTAACAGATCCATTATAAGTCTCTACCTGTGGAGATATCTCTGGGTTTCCATATATCTCACTTGTGCTTGCTAGTAGAATTCTAGCGTTATATTTTTTTGTTAGTTCTAAAATATTATTTGTCCCCAAGAAAATAGTTTTTAACGTTTCAATAGGTTGTATTTGATAGTTGAATGGAGAAGCAGGACATGCAAGATGCCATATTCTATCTGCTTTATAAAAAAATGGCTCAATAACATTGTGTTTAATTAATTTAAAACGTTTATTTTGGGACCAATGAGAAATATTTTCAAAAGAACCACTCGAAAAATTATCTAGGCAAATAACTGATTCGCCATTTTTCATAAGGTTGTCAATTAAATGGGACCCAAGAAATCCTGCTCCTCCTGTAATAAGATGCTTCAAGATTTAAATTCCTAAATTTCGATAAAAATTTTTTTTAATAATAAATTATTTAAAAATTGCGAGATTGACAATTTTGTTTTTTTACTTGTAATAATTTTAATTCATGCATTATGCTCTTAAATTTAATTTTTAAAAAGATTAAGGTATTACTTTAATTGTGCACTAACATAATAAAATGATGGGCATTGAACGTTATATGAAATATATTGTTTTCTAAAGAAAGTTTGGAACAATTTATCCAGAATCACCGAGATTTGGGACATAAAACCATTTATAATTTTATGTCTATAGAAAATTAATTGAGAATTTGTAAAAGGGCCATAGGAAAGAGGCGAAATTACTATATTTTTAAATGAATTATCTTTTAAAAATTTTTTTAGATAATCTGATGTCACTCTTTTATAATCACTTGGTGCTCCATGAATTGGATACATAAAAGGAATTATTATATGTATATTTCCTCCTTTTTTTAGGATTTTTTTTATTTCATTAAATAAAAAATTCCAATCATATATATGTTCCAAAACATTCAAAAGAAGGCATTGATCAAAGTAATTTTTTTTTACAGGGAATGGCTCATTGACTCCAATCAATATATCTGGAGAAATTTCTTTATCTATATTAATAGACAGATAGTTTTCACATTTTAGAAAATTTATATAGTTAGCTTTTTTACCTCCTCCTTACCAATTTTTTCTACAACCACGTAGTAACCTAAAGTATTAGTAAGTCTTCTAGTTGAGTTTTTATTAAAATAGGATTTCTCATGAATCAAAGTTGCAATATCATTTATGTTATGCATCATTACCGCAATTTCAGGATTCTCTTCAATACCTTTCGACAATAAGTTTAAATTTGAATGCATGGAATGAATACCGCTTAGCCCAGAATTTAGACTTTGAAAAGAAAAGCTTTTATCAAAATATTTTTCATTTAACTTCTTGGAGACTAAATATGGGAATCTATCTTGCTCATTCATTCTGAATGCTTCAGTAGTAGACCCTCCTAGAAAAATAATTTTTTTTATTTTTTTATCTTTTATTCCTTCAGAACCATTAGGTAGAATAAAACCATTTTCATCTGTCCTTATCAAGGCAGTATAAGGCTTAACAAGTCCAAAAAACTCAGTATTTGTTTTAATTATTTTATAAGTATTTGGGGAAAATTCTTTCATATAAATAAATCTTTTTTGTCCAGACTTACTAAAATTATTTAATTTCAGAAATTGTTCAAACAACAAAAAAGGCATTATAAGTAAAATAATTAGTATTGATTTTTTTAATCCAGATTTAAGAAATTTATATATTACTTTTCTATTCATAGATTACTTTAATGTGCATAAAATTCTATCATGCAATTTATTAAATATTTTTTTATTACTTATAAAAGCATTTAATACTATGTTTACTCATGTAACTTTCCTTATTGCTATTTGAAGGAATAGTTAAACTAGTATAATTATGACTATTTTTCAATATGTTTTTTAAATCTTCAAAGTACTTTAGATTATCTATACCAAACATTTCCTCATTAGAAACTATTATGATTCTATTAAAAGATTTAAATAAATCATGAAATTTATACCGTAGTTCTAGTGGTGATTCGCTAAATGACCAAAACGCATAAAAATCTATAATTCCATTGCTGTTAATTGAGTCTTTAAAGTTATCAAAATCAGAATGATATTCAAATTTGGAAGTATCAATTGCAAACCCTTCATTATTCCAGTATCTGTGAACATTTTTTTGCATTCTTATCATAGAAGGTAAATCATAAAGCTTAACTTTTGAATTTTTATTTAATAAGCTTAAATATATTGGATCTAACCCCAATCCTGATCCAAATTCGATAATCGTATCTGCTTTTTTTTCCCTTACAGGAAGTTCCATATCAACTTTTGCCACAATAGAGGCCCATCTCGCAAACCAAGATAGGAATTTACCAAATCCAATAAAGGAAAAGAGATTTGAACCGCATGATGCCAATGAATTTAATATATTTAACTCCTTGTGTAATAATGAAAGATCTGAAGGAAAGGGCATTTCATTAATTGGGAAAAAAACTCCCTTTGCGACATCACTAGCCAAGTAAAATCTTGGATGAATATTAATTAATATTTTATTAACTTTATAAGCAAATTCTCCCCACTCCTTTGCACTAATTATTTTTGAACCTTTAATTCTTTTCTTATTTTTAAGATACTTCCTATTTAAAAAAAGACTTAATATAATCAAGTTGATATCATTAACTAATAATTTTCTTAGAATTGTATATAGGCTCATGATTAATTTTTATGAATTTTTATTATATCAATGGGAGTATGTTAAAGAAAATATTTTCTGTAATTATTAAAGTTAATTAATTGATCAGAAGTGTTAATATAAATCCAAATTTTGAAACATTGAATAATTTATCTAATGAAAGTTTTTGATTGTTTCACTTACAATGGAGAAAAAGATTTATTAGATTTAAGGATTGCTTTATATAAATCAAAAGTTGACTATTTTGTAATTGTAGAATCTGAAATTGATTTTAGAGGTAAAGAAAAAATCATTGAAATTCGATAAAAAATTACTAAAAAAATATAATAATATAAGATATATAACATTAAAAAAAAGTGACTTTGTTACTCTAAGTGCTTGGAATATTGAATTTCAATCAAGAAATTCATTTATTGATGGTTTATTTGATCTTAATGATGACGATCAAGTAATAATTTCTGATATTGATGAAATAATTTGTCCAAATAAATTCCCAAAAGCAAATGACGATTTAAGAATATATGAAATGCATTGGCATTATTTTTACCCCTTAAACATGGCTTTAAATTCATTTTGGGCTCATCCCTGCAGTTTTCCTGGAAAGTATCTAAAAATATAT
>CACAQP010000042.1 GCA_902534685.1 uncultured Prochlorococcus sp. | reverse complement strand
CGCCACCAAGTAAATTAGAAATTTGATACGCAATATTTTGCGTATTTGCCTGATGTAAACCAATTAAAGGAACTATCTTGGAACATTTGTTATCTATAACGATTACACCTGGATCTTGATCTTTGGAGGTTAAAAAAGAATTTATTATTCGTATCGATGCAGCAATTGAGCCTATAAAAATTAATAAATCTATCTCCTGCCATTTTTTAAGTAAGATTTCTCTAGGTTTTTGTACTTGAATATGTTCATTTTCTTGCCCATGATCTTTTGAAGAACCTGCAATATATATATTTTTGACAAATTCGGTTTTTTTAAGCCTTTTTAAAATTTCTTTTGAATTATTAGATAGACCTATAGCAATTCCTTTCAAATTAAACTAATGATAGTTACGTTGAAATTATATCCTGTCGTTGGATTTTAAAAATTTTCTTTGAAATATAAAAAAAAATTTAAGAAATTTATATAAAATTTGAGTAAAAATACTTACAATTTAGTCATAGCCTAGAATTTAACAAAATATTCATATAGTAACAATCATTAGAACATTTGTTACGTTAATGCATAACGACAGAATCTTTGCCTTATTATTTTTGAAACGAATATCTTAAGTTTGATAGATTCGTTTTCTTGGACATTATCATTAGAAATAAGTTCAAGATCCGATCAATCGGCTTTAATGTCAATTATTTTCGAGGTGCTAGATGACCATCAGCCCACCAGAAAGTGGAGAAAAAAACAAAAAAGTTTTGGAGGATCCTGTTAAGGCAGATCCAAGACCTATTGATTTTGCAAAATTAGATAAGCCAGGTTTCTGGTCAAGTAAATTATCTAAAGGTCCAAAAACTACAACTTGGATCTGGAATTTGCATGCTGACGCACATGATTTTGATGTGCATACAGGCGATGCTGAAGAAGCAACAAGAAAAATCTTTTCAGCTCATTTTGGGCATCTTGCAGTCATTTTTATATGGATGAGTGCTGCATTTTTCCATGGAGCAAGATTTTCTAATTATTCAGGTTGGTTAGCTGATCCAACTCATGTTAAACCCGGCGCTCAGCAAGTATGGGCAATCGTTGGTCAAGAAATGCTTAATGCTGATCTTGGTGCTAACTACAACGGCATTCAAATTAGTTCAGGAATTTTTCACATGTGGCGAGCATGGGGAATAACTAACGAAACTGAGTTAATGGCTTTAGCTATAGGTGCTGTAGTAATGGCCGCACTTATGCTTCATGCTGGAATTTTTCATTATCATAAAGCGGCTCCAAAAATGGAGTGGTTTCAAGATATTGAGTCTATGCTTAACCATCATATAGCTGGTTTAGTAGGGCTAGGATCCTTAGCCTGGGCAGGACATTGTATTCATATTGGAGCTCCTACAGCTGCTCTTTTAGATGCAATTGATGCAGGTTCTCCTTTAGTTATCAACGGAAAGGAAATAGCAACTATTGCAGACATGCCTATGCCTCATCAACTATGCGATCCGCAGATTATCGGTCAGATATTTCCAGGATTAGCAAGTGGCACAGGTAATTTTTTCAGTTTAAATTGGTTAGCTTTCTCAGACTTTCTAACCTTTAAGGGTGGATTGAACCCTGTGACAGGAAGCTTATGGATGACTGATGTTTCTCATCATCATTTGGCTTTTGGTGTTATAGCAATAATTGGTGGTCATATGTATAGAACCAACTATGGTATTGGTCATAGTATGAAAGAAATATTAGATTCACAACAAGGAGATCCAATATTATTTCCTGCCCCTAAAGGCCACCAAGGTCTTTTTGAGTTCATGGCTGAAAGTAGACATGCGCAGCTATCAGTAAACCTTGCGATGCTCGGATCAATAAGCATTCTAGTATCTCATCATATGTACGCGATGCCACCATATCCATATATAGCTACTGACTACATGACAGTTCTTGGGTTGTTTACCCATCACATGTGGATAGGTGGGCTATTCATAGTAGGTGCAGGTGCGCATGCTGGAATTGCAATGGTTAGAGATTACGATCCAGCAAAACATATTGATAATGTATTAGACAGAATTCTTAAAGCAAGAGATGCTTTAATCAGTCACTTAAACTGGGTATGTATGTGGTTAGGATTCCATAGCTTTGGACTTTATATTCACAACGACACAATGAGAGCTTTAGGAAGGCCTCAAGATATGTTTAGTGATTCAGCAATTCAACTACAACCAATATTTGCTCAATGGGTTCAAAGCATTCAAGCTTCAGCTGTTGGTACTTCTATATTGGCTGGTACAGCAGAAGCTTTACCTCACAAAGCCATAAGCGAAGTATTTAATGGAAGTTTAGTTGAAGTAGGTGGAAAGGTTGCTATCGCTCCAATCCCCTTAGGAACTGCTGACTTGATGATTCATCATATCCATGCATTCCAAATACACGTAACAGTTTTAATTCTTCTCAAAGGTGTTCTTTATGCAAGAAGTTCAAGATTGATACCTGATAAAGCATCATTAGGATTTAGATTTCCATGCGATGGTCCTGGCAGAGGAGGCACATGTCAAGTCTCTTCTTGGGATCATGTCTTCTTAGCACTCTTCTGGATGTATAACTGCTTATCAATTGTTATTTTCCATTTTTCTTGGAAGATGCAGAGTGATGTTTGGGGACTAACTGGAGGTAACTTCACTCAAAGTGCCATTACTATTAATGGTTGGCTTAGAGACTTTTTATGGGCGCAATCTTCTCAGGTTTTGACCAGTTATGGTTCAGCTATAAGTATGTATGGTTTGATGTTCTTAGGAGCACACTTTATCTGGGCATTTAGCTTAATGTTCTTATTCAGCGGAAGAGGTTACTGGCAAGAGCTTTTTGAGTCAATTGTTTGGGCTCATAACAAACTTAAAGTTGCTCCAACAATTCAACCAAGAGCTTTATCTATCACCCAGGGTAGAGCAGTAGGTGTAACACACTTCCTTGTCGGTGGTATTGCTACCACATGGGCCTTCTTCCATGCTCGCCTTTTCGGCCTGGGCTAATTACCTGAACTTCACCTTTTTAATTCAATGGCAACAAAATTTCCATCATTTAACCAGGGTCTAGCTCAGGACCCTACAACCCGACGAATATGGTACGGAATAGCTACTGCTCACGACTTTGAAAGTCATGATGGCATGACCGAAGAAAAGCTTTATCAGAAGCTTTTCTCTACACATTTTGGTCATCTAGCAATAATCGCTCTCTGGGTAGCTGGTAACTTATTTCATATCGCGTGGCAAGGTAACTTCGAGCAGTTTGTACTTGATCCAACTCACGTTCGTCCTATTGCTCATGCTATTTGGGACCCACATTTTGGATCTGGTATCACAGAAGCGATGACACAAGCTGGAGCTAGTGGTCCAGTAAACATAGCTTACTCAGGTCTCTACCATTGGTGGTACACAATTGGAATGAGAACTAATGAGCAACTCTTCCAAGCTTCAATATTTATGAGTATTTTGGCTTGTTGGACTCTATTTGCAGGTTGGTTACACTTACAGCCAAAATTTAGACCTTCTCTAGCTTGGTTTAAAAATGCAGAATCTAGATTAAATCACCATTTAGCTGTTTTATTTGGTTTTAGTAGTATTGCTTGGACAGGTCATTTGGTTCATGTTGCTATACCTGAATCAAGAGGTCAGCATGTAGGTTGGGATAACTGGTTAACAGTACTTCCACACCCTGCAGGACTAGCTCCTTTCTTTACTTTAAACTGGGGAGCATATGCCCAAAATCCTGATTCTCTAGATCAGGTGTTTGGAACAGCTGAGGGAGCTGGTACAGCAATCTTTACTTTCTTAGGTGGTCTTCATCCTCAAAGTGAAGCATTATGGCTTACTGACATTGCACATCATCATATAGCGATTGGAACAGTTTTTGTAATTGCTGGTCATATGTATAGAAATACTTTCGGTATTGGTCATAGCCTCAAAGAAATTACAGAAGCTCATAATACAAGACACCCTAATGATCCTCATAAAGGTAGTTTCGGAATTAACCACGATGGTATATATGAAACTGTA
>CACAQP010000041.1 GCA_902534685.1 uncultured Prochlorococcus sp. | reverse complement strand
TGGCGAATGAAAGATAAATTAGTATTTCTCCTAGATAATTTGTATTCCTTATATTTTTGAAAAATCCTTCCTTGATAAGATCTTTTTTAAATTTAAGAGAAAAATATTTTTGAGCATCACTAGCAAAGTGTAGAAACACACCAATTATATTTATAGATATTGATGCAGCTATTACGATATTTGGAACAGATTTCTGAGATGAGATAAGAATGTAGGGAGCTACCCAGTAACTTCCAAGGAAAATAAAACCAGTAACTGAAGTTAAAAAATTTATTTTTTCTTTAAAATAAGGATCTGGGAATATCTTTTCTTTTAGAAGCCAAAGTAATCCATAAGTACCATGCAGAGCTAAATAAACGTAGGGAGCGATCGTAAAATTATCAAAAAAAATCATAAGACCTATTACTACAAATGCAGTGAGCCCCTTATGTAGATTAATTATTTGATTAAGTTTCATCTTTTTTAATAATCTAAAAAATGAAATTATTTTCTGTGGATATAACCTAGGTCGTCAAAAGTTTTAATGGGCGATACTGGATTCGAACCAGTGGCCACTACCGTGTCGAGGTAGTGCTCTACCACTGAGCTAATCGCCCCAATTGAGGAATTTTTAATCCCCCTTATAAGAAAATAGCAGGTTGCGTTTCATTTTCTAAGTAATTTAACTTTCCATCGTTCTCTTTTGGTTATTTCTAAATTTAGAATTTCGATAAATCCTTTATTTTCAAGTTCTAGTTTGTCGCCAATTTTTAGATTAATTGTTGGCTTCTTAACTTTGCTTCCATTTAATCTGAGCATTCCATTTTCTATCCTTTCAATGATTTTGGTTCGTGATACCCTAAAGCCAGCTGAAGCTATAGCATCTAATCTTGTTGAAGCTTCTACTGTATTGACAAGTTTTTTTGATCTTCCAGAAGGTATTTGTAATTCATCTATGCCTACAACATTAACTTTTACTTTTACGTCTCTTAAATAAAAAATCTTTTCCTCTAGATTCTTAATATCTGAATTATCAATTATTCCTTGTGCTCCCCTATCGCCAATAGTCCATATATCTCCAACTTTTATTTGATTAACCCCATTTTCAATTAAGAGGGATCTAAAGTCGTCTTGAGTAGCATTATCAAATAAAAAATTTCCAATAATTTTTATTCCTTGAGCTGGAAAATTACTTTTTAGCGCATCCTCTTCAGGAATATTATCTCCTCTAAAGCAAGCTATCCTAGATCTTTGAGAAGAGGAGAATCCTCCATAAATAAAAAATTTTAAATCATTTAAATTTTCAAAATCTTTTAAAATCTCTTCGCAAACATAAGTTGAATTAAACCCAGTCCAATAAGTTTCCCAGTGTTTGTAAGATAAGTTAGCAATATTTATTAATTCCTTAGTTTCTTTTTTGTAGTTTGAATTTATTAAGATCTCTTTTAAGTCAATCATTTAGCTTTCTAAAAAAATTATATCTTTTGCTTCTGAATGTTTTATCAAAGCCCATGGTAATTCAGCTCCAATTTGATTTTCAAGAAGAACAAGCCATTTTCCCTCTTTATTAAAATTAATGATCGATCTTAACTCTTTATTTCTATTAATGTTGATACTTGCAGAAGAAACAATGCTTCCTAAATATCCTGAACCCATTCCTAAAAGACCTCCAATTAATGATTCCCCGATGTTATTTAAACCAAGAAAGCTGAAGGTAGATAAATTTGTCATATTAGAAAAAGCTATTCCAGCTATAAACCCAAATGGCATTAACCATCTACTCATATCTTGTTGTCTGATCTTTCTGTCAAGTTTAGGATTTAAGATTCTTATATCTTCAAAATTTTGAGATTTGAATAAGATATTTGCTTTCGCATTCAGTAATTCTGTTTCGTCTGATGATATTTTCTCACTTATTGGTGGGATCAAAATAGCTTCAGAGAGCATTACTGATTTTTCTTTGAAAACATCAAATAGCTGGATACATTTATCAATGTCTTCAAATATAACAATACTTTTAGTCAAATTTCAATCCTCAAATGTTTGTGTGTTATTCAAATTAATAAAATAAGATATATACACTATAGATTAAGTTAAAGTAAAAGATTAAAGAACCAATCTTAAATGACAAAAGTTCTCATTACAGATCCAATTGATCAAACAGGAATCGATATTCTTTCACAAGTTGCTCAGGTTGATCAGAAGATAGGAATCTCAGACTCTGAGTTAGCTTCCATTATTAAAGATTATGATGCTTTAATGATTCGCTCTGGTACCCAAGTGACTGAAGAGATAATTAACTCTTCAAGTAAACTGAGAATCATTGGGAGAGCAGGAGTTGGAGTCGATAATATAGATGTTAAGGCTGCTACTCAAAAAGGAGTCCTTGTTGTTAATTCTCCAGGAGGTAATACAATAGCTGCGGCTGAACATACTATAGCTATGATGTTGGCCTTATCTAGACATATTCCGGTTGCTAATAGTAGTACTTTATTAGGTAAATGGGAAAGAAAGAAATTTGTTGGGAATGAGCTTTATAAGAAAAAATTAGGTGTAGTAGGTTTAGGAAAAATTGGTGCTCATGTAGCGAAAGTTGCTAATGCATTAGGAATGGAAGTTTACGGATATGATCCCTTCGTTTCAAATGAAAGAGCTCAACAAATACAAGTCAAACTATCTGAACTTGAGGATTTATTCCGACAATCTGATTATGTAACTTTGCATTTGCCTCGCACACCAGAGACAGAGAATTTAGTAAATATGGATGTGCTTAAAAGCATGAAAAGTAGCGCAAAATTAATTAATTGTGCTCGAGGAGGCTTGATTGACGAAGAAGCACTATCAGAAGCTTTAAATAAATCGATGATTGGAGGCGCTGCAATAGATGTCTTTTCTAAAGAACCTTTGGAATCTAATTCGCCACTTTTGAAGGTTGAAAAGAATCTTATTCTTACTCCTCACTTAGGAGCATCTACTCGGGAAGCACAAGAAAATGTAGCTGTTGATGTTGCAGAACAAATCAGAGATGTCTTGCTTGGTTTATCTGCAAGAACTGCAGTAAATATACCAGGCTTGAGCCCTGATATTATGGATAGCCTAAAACCTCATTTGCAGTTGGCAGAAACAATGGGTTTACTTATAAGTCAGCTTTCAGGTGGACAGATTCAAAAACTAGAAGTAAAGCTTCAAGGCGAATTTGTTCAACATCCTTCCCAGCCATTAATAATAGCTAGTCTAAAAGGCCTTCTAAGTAAAGCTTTGGGAGATAGGATCAATTATGTGAATGCCTCTCTAGAAGCAGATTCTAGAGGCATTACAGTTGTCGAAAGTAAAGATGAGGTAAGACCTGAATTTGCAAGCGGGTCGCTTCAATTAACCACTTATGGAGATAATGGAGACCATAGTGTAGCAGGAAGCATTTTTGCTGATGGGGAATTAAGAATTATAAGTATTGATCAATATCCTGTTAATGTTTCGCCAAGTAGATATATGCTGGTTACTAGGCATAGAGACATGCCTGGTATTATCGGTAAGCTTGGTTCTTTATTGGGTAGTAACAATGTAAATATTGCCTCAATGCAAGTTGGGCGCAAAATTGTTAGAGGAGAAGCTGTTATGGTACTAAGTATTGATGATCCAATTCCTAATAAGTTGCTTGACACGATTATTGAAGTAGAAGGAATTACCAACGCTAATCCAGTTACTCTTTAGAGAGCCTTGCTTTTTTAATGGCAAATAAAGATTGGTATAAAATAACTTTTCCGATAGATAGTGATTCAGAAGAAATTATTATTTGGAAATTAAATGAGCTGGGAATATTTAGTTTTTCATTTGAATATTTAATCAAAAATGAAAATAAACAAGAGGTGAATATATGGCTTCCAGTCGATGATTGGGGCGAGAGTTCTAGGTATGGTTTTGAAAAAATAATTAGCAAACTTCTAAACATTAATGCTCCTGAGAATCAATTTTTTGACTGGAGTATTATTAAAGAGGAGGATTGGTTGACAAGCTGGAAGAAATATTGGAGGCCTGAATTAGTAGGAAATCATTTTTTAATATTGCCTTGTTGGATAAATCTAAATGAAAAATTTAAAAATAAAAAAATCATAAAAATAGATCCTGGAGCAGCCTTTGGTACAGGTAGTCACCCTTCGACTTATCTTTGCTTGGAAAAAATGGAGAATATTTTATTTTCTAATAAAAAGATATTAGATATTGGGAGTGGTAGCGGGATTTTGAGTGTCGCTGCAAGATTGCTAGGCGCTAAAGAAGTATTTGCAGTGGATAATGATTATTTAGCTATAAATTCAACTAAATCTAATTTCCAACTAAATTTCGGTAATTTAAACAACTTAAATTTATATTTGGGATCTTTTGATGAGGTATTTTTAAAAAATCAATTCAAACAATTTGATTTTGTTTTATGTAATATTCTTGCTGAAGTAATAAAAGTAATGATTCCAAATATTTCTAAGTGCTTAAGAAACAATGGGGAAGTTATTTTCAGTGGAATTCTGAATTCAC
>CACAQP010000040.1 GCA_902534685.1 uncultured Prochlorococcus sp. | reverse complement strand
AAATTAAATCCAATAACACTTAAGGGAGGATATAAAAAATATAGAAGATGGGTATTAGATAGTTTCTCAAAAAAGTTGAATATAGTGATTATCGGCGGAAAAACGTGGATATGTTTTCTATAGTGAAGTTAAGAATATGTCAGGTAAAGATCTAGAATCAATAGATAGATTATGGACTATTTATTCTACTGGTAGATTTGGGTTCTCAATTCAGGCAAAGATATTAAAATCAGTAGGGAAAAAATATGAATTAATGTGGCCAAAAATAGGTTGGAAAAAAGAGGGCTTATGGACTAGATATCCTGGATCCTTTTGCTGGTCATTGGATGCACCTGATGGACATATGCCTTTAATAAATCAACTAAGAGGAGTAAGACTTATGGACTCCATCCTACGACATCCTGCTATTGCAGAAAGACATAATAATATTCTTTAAATTGAGGTATTTAATAAGTTAAAATTAAGACAGTATCAAAATATTATTATGTCCTTATTTCGGGGCAAAAATATTTTAAAAAAATTTTTTAAAAGACCAAAAATTAACTGGTCAAATTATGAATTTGAATCATCATTACAGTTAAATGAATTTGTCGATCAATTATTAGAACCTATTGAAAATTCTGAGTCAAACTATCTTATAAAACTTGGTTTACATGAAGCTCTTGTTAACGCAGTAAAACATGGTAATAAATTTGATCCTAATAAAATTATTAGAGTAAGAAGAATAATTACTCCTAATTGGTGCGTTTGGCAAATTCAAGATCAAGGAAATGGTTTAGAAATAAAAAAAAGAGACTACAAATTACCAAAAAAAATAAATAGTGTAAATGGCCGTGGTTTATACATTATTAATGAATGTTTTGATGATATTAGATGGAGTAGTAAAGGTAATAGGCTTCAGTTAGCTTTAAAAAGGTGATTTTTACTAGGGCAAGGTTGATCTACGTTAATTTCTTTTAACCATTTAATACTTTCTTCTATATACTCAATAGTCTCCTTCTCATTGCAAGAAATAATTAAATGGCATAATCCCGCCGAAATAAGTTCTGCAGATCGTTTATATTTATTTCCTTTATCTTTATGCCATTTAGAATGATCAATCTTTAATTTGTCATTAAGACTTTGAACAAGCTGAATAGTATCTTTATCCCAATAGTTCATTGATGTTTTTATTTACTTTACAGCAGACCATACTTTGGTCATAAAAAAGGAATTTGATTTAACATCTTTGAACCCTACTTCCTCTATTTTAGAATTTATATCCTCTTTTATGTAATCACAATAAAAAGGCTCATGAAAAGATTTATAGAAATTTTCCATTATGGATATAAAGTCAGGTGAATCACTTATTTGAATTGAATCAGCTATTACTAATATCCCACCAGGTTCAAGAACTCTAAAAAATTCATTTAATACTTTAGCTCTAATTGCTCTAGGTAATTCATGAAATAAGTAAACACAAGAAATGCATTGAAAACTATCATTTTCAAAAGGTAATTCTTCAGCATTACCTTTTATTAACTCAATTAAATTACCATCTAAATCTGAAATATATCTACTTGCCTCTTTTAAGTATGAATCAGACAAATCAATTCCTGTAATTTTTTCTTTAGGAAATGCTGCTCTTAATTGTTTTAATGTTCTTCCTGATCCTGTAGCTACATCAAGTATTTTTATAGAACTTCTTTTTCTATCGCAAAAAATTTCAAGTCCTTTTTTTATTGGCTTAATTATTCTTCTCCTCATTGAGTCAGCACTTCCATTGAAAAGTATCTCTACTTGTAAGTCATATATGCTTGCTGAAAAATCTGATAAATAACCATCTGTTTGATGATGAAAATTTCTCAAATAATATTGAGGATAATTATCTTTATCAATTGATTTTGGAAGATCATTAAAGTTTTGTTTTCTGCGTCTATCCCATGTATTAGGCATATCAAGCCAAATTTTAGGATATTGAGTTAGATATCTAAACCATGGCTCATCAAACAATAATTTTTTTGGATATAAATTTTTTTCTGCATCATTCCAATCTTCTTCTCTTAAGTTATCCATTGAATTTTGGATTTGCATTAGTAGATCCTTATCCATATCAAAATTTTCAAGCTTCGAATCGGGAAGAATAAAACTCATTAATCTTGAACTGATCTGCTTGTGAGCAAAGCCTGCAATGCTTTTACTTTGTTGTAGCGTTTTATATGCAATTTTTGAAATAGATTCCCTAGCCATTTTTCTTTATATATATCTATATTCCAACAAAAAAAAAATCAATTTGAGAATATTTTGTGATATTTCTCAAATTGATTAATTTAAACTAATGTATTCTTTTAATTATGCATCGTAATACATGAAAAATTCATGCGGATGAGGCCTTTGTCTAAGTTGTTGTACCTCTTCGTATTTTATATCGATAAAGTTTTCAATAAAATCTTCAGTAAATACTCCACCAGCTAATAGATAATCCTTATCTGCTTTTAGCGCATTAAGTGAGTCATTTAGAGATGAAGGCACTGTATCAATTTTTGCAAGTTCATCAGCTGGAAGTTCAAATAAATCTACATCTACTCCATCACCAGGATCAATTTGATTTTTAATTCCATCAATACCTGCAAGCATCATTACAGAAAATGCTAAATAAGGATTCGCAAGGGCATCACCAGATCTAAATTCTAATCTTTTTGCTTTAGGGCTTGGACCAGTTAGAGGTATTCTTACTGCAGCTGATCTATTACCCTCAGAATAAACAAGATTTACAGGTGCTTCGAACCCTGGAACCAATCTTTTATAGCTGTTTGTAGTTGGATTAGTAAATGCTAGGAATGAAGGGGCATGTTTAAGTATTCCTCCGATGTACCATCTAGCTGTTTGAGATAAATTTGCATAGGCACCTTCACCAAAGAATAATGGCTCTCCACTCTTCCACAAACTTTGGTGAACATGCATTCCAGTACCATTATCGTTAAATACAGGCTTAGGCATAAAGGTAGCTGTTTTACCATACTTTTTAGCTACGTTTCTAACCACGTATTTATACGTCATAACGTTATCAGCAGCATTTATTAAAGAATCAAATTTCATTCCAAGCTCGTGTTGGCCAGCACCAGCAACTTCATGGTGATGTTTTTCTGTAGGGATACCTAATTCACCCATAAGAAGAAGCATCTCAGATCTGATATCTTGCGCAGTATCATTTGGAGCTACTGGAAAATATCCTTCTTTATACTGAATTTTGTATCCTAGGTTTCCACCTTCTTCTATTCTCCCTGTATTCCATGGTGCTTCAATAGTATCTACACTGTAAAAACAACCACCTTCTTTAGAGTCATATCTAACATCATCAAATAAAAAGAATTCTGGCTCCGGTCCAAAAAATGCAGTATCTGCTATGCCAGTAGAGTCTAAATATTTTAATGCCTTTTGAGCTAAAGCTCTTGGACATCTATCATAAGGTTCCCCGCTTCTTGGCTCTTGAATAGAGCAAATCATACTAAGAGTTTTATGTTTGTAAAAAGGATCGATCCATGCTGTACTTGCATCAGGCACCATTGACATATCAGATGCATTAATTGCTTTCCAACCTCTTATTGATGACCCATCAAACGCTAAGCCTTCTGTAAAAGAATCCTCCTCTATCATGTCTGATGTAAGTGTTAAATGTTGCCATTTTCCATGGATATCTGTGAATTTTAAATCGATGAGTTCAATTCCTTCGTCTTTAATTTGACTTAAAACATCTTGAGGTGACTTAGACATAATTTTTTAATACCTTATATGAAATTAATAACTTGATGATTCTTGTTATGTATCAATCGTAACTTTTTTTAAGACTAGATGACTTCTTTTAGTGTTTCAAGTCATAACTTTAATAATTGTTTACCTAAATATTTAAATTGAATGAATTTCTTTAAATAAATCTCGCTTATGCGGCGATATTAGTCTAATTTAAAAGTAATTGAATGTAATGCTTTGACAGAGGCAAAACTTATTTCTGCTTTAAATGAAGAGAATTTATCTCATTTCTCAAAGACTTATGTTCCCTCTAGACTTTTATTAGGTCCCGGACCTTCAAACGCACATCCAGAAGTTTTAAACGCTCTTTCCCTAAATCCAATTGGTCATTTAGATGAAGCATATATATCATTAATGTCTGATGTTCAACAACTCCTAAGATATACCTGGCAATGCAATAATCGTCTTACTCTCCCAATGAGTGGTACTGGGAGTGCAGCTATGGAAGCTTCAATAGCGAATTTTATAGAGGAAGGAGAAAAAATTCTTATCGCTAAAAAAGGATATTTTGGAGACAGACTTGTTGATATGGCAACTAGATATAAGGCCCAAGTTTCCGTTATTGAAAAAACATGGGGTGAGGCTTTTACTTATGAGGAAATTAAGTATGAAATAGAGACTAAAAAACCAGCCATTTTTGCTATTGTCCATGCTGAAACATCTAGTGGGGTTTTACAACCTCTTGATGGAATTGGTGATGTATGTAGAAAAAATAATTGTTTGTTTTTAGTTGATGCAGTGACTTCCCTTGGCGCTCTAGAAATATTGATAGATGAATGGAAAATAGATTTAGCGTATAGTTGTAGCCAGAAAGGATTAAGCTGCCCGCCGGGATTAAGTCCTTTTACAATGAATGAGAGAGCTGAAGAAAAACTAAGTTCAAGAAAAACAAAAGTACCTAACTGGTATTTAGATTTATCTCTATTAAATAAATATTGGGGTTCTGATCGTGTTTACCATCATACTGC
>CACAQP010000039.1 GCA_902534685.1 uncultured Prochlorococcus sp. | reverse complement strand
CAAGGATTCCGAAAGGAGTTCTACTGGTAGGGCCTCCTGGTACAGGTAAAACCCTTTTAGCAAAAGCAATAGCAGGTGAAGCAGGTGTACCATTTTTCTCACTATCAGGTTCTGAATTTGTTGAAATGTTTGTTGGTGTTGGTGCTAGTAGAGTTAGAGACCTTTTTAAAAGAGCTAAAGAAAATAGTCCTTGCTTAATTTTTATTGATGAAATCGATGCTGTCGGAAGGCAAAGAGGTGCAGGTATTGGAGGGGGCAATGATGAGAGAGAACAAACTCTCAACCAATTACTTACTGAAATGGATGGTTTCGAAGGTAATAGTGGGATAATAATAATTGCAGCCACAAACAGACCAGATGTTCTAGATTCGGCTTTAATGAGGCCTGGCAGATTTGACAGACAAGTAACTGTAGACGCACCTGACATCAAAGGCAGACTATCGATATTGGAAGTTCATGCCAGGAACAAGAAACTTCAAGAGGATTTAACACTCGAAAGTATTGCGAGAAGAACACCGGGGTTTACAGGAGCGGATTTAGCAAATCTATTAAATGAAGCTGCTATATTAACCGCTAGGAGAAGAAAAGACTCCATTAGTATTTCAGAAATTGATGACTCTGTAGACAGGATTGTCGCAGGAATGGAAGGATCTCCTTTAACAGATGGAAGGAGTAAGAGATTAATTGCTTATCACGAAGTTGGCCATGCTCTTATAGGTTCACTTGTGAAAGCACATGATCCTGTTCAAAAAGTAACAGTAATTCCCAGGGGTCAAGCTAAAGGCTTAACTTGGTTTACCCCAGACGATGAACAAACCCTTGTTAGCAGGGCTCAACTAAAAGCTAGAATAATGGGTGCTTTAGGAGGAAGAGCTGCTGAAGATGTAGTTTTTGGAAAAGGTGAGATAACAACAGGAGCGGGAGGTGATTTCCAACAAGTTGCTTCAATGGCACGCCAAATGGTTACCAGATTTGGAATGAGTAATTTAGGACCGATAGCTTTAGAAAGTGGCAATCAAGAAGTATTTGTTGGTAGAGATTTAATGACTAGAAGTGAGGTTTCTGATTCAATCTCTAAACAAATAGATGAAAGTGTTAGAGTTATGGTAAAAGAGTGTTATAAAGAAACTTACGACATAGTAAGCAAAAATAGAGAAGCTATGGATAAGATAGTTGATTTATTAATCGAAAAAGAAACATTAGATGGTCAAGAATTTGTAAGTATTCTTTCCGAATTTACTAAAATTCCTGAGAAAGAAAGGACGCCTCAACTATTAAGCTAAACTTTAATAGGTTTTTTATCTAGTACAAGATCAATTAAACCGTACTCCACAGCTTCTTTAGGGGACATATAAAAATCTCTATCAGTATCTTCTTTGATAGTGTTGTAATCTTTCCCAGTTCTCTCAGATAATTCAGTATTAAGTCTCTCTTTTAAAAACAGAATCTCATCTGCTTGAATTCTTATATCACTGGCTTGTCCTCTAGCACCACCAAGTGGTTGATGAATCATTATTCTTGAATGTCTAAGGCTGCTTCTTTTACCTTTAGTACCTGCTGCAAGTAAGAATGCACCCATACTAGCTGCAAGGCCTACACAAACTGTGTGAATATCTGGCTTAACATGTTGCATTGTGTCAAAGATACCTAAACCATCGTAGACAGATCCGCCTGGTGAATTTATATACATATAGATATCCTTCTCAGGATCCTCTGCTTCAAGGAAAAGTAATTGAGCAACAATTCTATTAGCGGTTTCACTAGTAACTTGCTCTCCTAAAAAGATTATTCTTTCTCTTAATAATCTCGAATAAATATCAAAGACTCTTTCACTTCCGCCAGATTCTTCTAATACTAAAGGGATCATAATAATATTTATCTGTTTATTAGATATTAACGATATTGAGTGACCATACGCTAACCTTATTAAGGTTTACATATAAAAAATTGAAAGAAAAATTGACTGTTTCAGATAGCAAAAAGTTATTCCACGAACAATTCCCCTATGTCATTCCAGGTTTATATAAAAGAATAGTCGATGAAATGCTAGTTGAACTAAATCTTTTAAATCATCAAAATTCTTTTACAGTGGATAATCTCTTTTGTATTGGTCTTACTGAAACATTCAAAGAATTAATGAAAGGATACAAACCCGAGAAACATTTAGATATTCTTTTTGAATCTTTATGCATTTCTACTAATTATGTAGCCAAAGAAATAAAAGAAATATCAAGTAAATCTCAAGAAGAATTCAAAGATAAATCATTAGAAGATGTTTTAAGAATATTAAAAGAAAAAAACAATTCCAAACTTTATCCCTCAAGAATATTGAATTTAGGAATTTATATACTAATTTCAAAGGCTCAAAATTTAAAAAAGGCAAGTGAATCCGAGATGAACAAAATAATCTCTAATATTTTTGAAGATTTGAATTTATCTGTAACCAAAGCGGAAAAAGATATTGGAATTTATAAAAGCAGCATATTAAAAATGGAGCAAGCCAAAGAACTAATTGAGGAACTAAGAGTAAAAGATAAGAAAAAAGATAAATAAATTGATATTTATTTCTTTAATCTTTTTTTATCTTTCCAAGAAATGAAAGAAATATATATAACAGCTAATGTTATGAATATAAGTAATATGAATGATGTAATTATAAGAAATTTAGTTAAATAGACTTCATTGTTTATAGATGAAATCATATATCAATAGAACCGTCTCCATTTCTCCCCCAGACAACCATCGCTATTGAAAAAGTAAAAATTGCCGCAAGGGCTGCCCATCCTATTTGAAAAATCATTAGATTAATATGACTGATTTCACTATAACAGAATTTGAAATATTTAAATCTTTTATAAGATAAATTTAATTCCTCAGCAATGCAATTTTGGAAATATAATAAATTTAAAAAAAGTGGGAAGATTAGTAATAAATCATAGTACAAATATAGAAGGTTTAATACCAATACTTCAAAAGTTGGCACTTAATATAAAAATAAAGACGGTAACTCCTGCGGCTATTTCTAGAGTAAGGGGAAGATCTCCTAAATTAATAATTAGATTATCAGTGAAAACTATAAATGGATATAAAGCCATCGCAAGAAAAGGGAAAACGGCACAAGAAGTTTTTATATCAACAGATCTAAGTAAAGATGAATTGAAAAGGATTCTAGATATATATAGTAATCAATGATTAAATAAAGAGAATCAGAATCATATTACCTAGCAGCAAATCAATGAAATTAGCATCAAAATTATATATCTTTTTATTTTCATTACTTTTAATTGGAATAATGGGAGAAAAATCATTCGCAATTTCTAATTACCAAATAAAAAAACTATGTAAACAAAAGAAACGGGAATTAACTTGTATAAAAAACTTGAAAGAGAAAAAATCGGATCTCGAAAATGGAAAATTTATTGAAATTCCTGTATTACCTTATAAGAGGTAATATCAGATTTAGATTTCAAATTCCAGTTCGAAAATATTAAATGCATTTTTATATTTTTTCATAAGTTCTTCGGAGTTATCATGAAATCCTTTTTGTTCATAATCTTCTTTTAATTCATCATATAAGTAAACAACTCCATTAAATGCGCTAATATAATCTTTTTGTATATCTTCATCATTGATGTCAAAAATTTTTGCCAAAACTAATTCGACATCCTTTTTTGATGAATTTATTTTCTTCTCAAAATCTTTATTTAATTTTCTTCTTTTTTTTGGCATTTACAAATCTTTTCAAAATACAAATTTACAATACTCAAATTCATAGATAAATTAAATTAAAACTTATAAAATAAAAATATATTTCCAAATCGAAATAAAATCTCTATATCACAAATAAGTTGTAGATGATATGAATAAAAAAGAATCAACTAATCCAAAAGACATTAATAGCAAAAGTTATGAAGCCAAAAAAATGAATACTTCCAAAAACCTTAATAAAAAGAAAGATAAGAGTCTTCCATGGTGGGTAGAGTTATTTTTTGTTCAAATAGGATTGCCGGATTACTTACTAATAAAAATATTAAAGACAAAAAAGAAATCTAAAGAATTAATCCAAAGTAATAAAAAATCATTGACAACAATTTTGTTTATAATGTTAGTATTGGCATATTTTTATCCAGTTGTTAAAAATGCACGAAACAAATTAGATTGTGAAATGATTGCCAAAAATTACATCATCAATAATAAAAAGATTAAACAATTCAGCAAAAAAGAATTAAGGATGTTATCGACAAATTTTTGTTATGGTGGGAAAGAAATCTATGAAATTGAAAACTTAAAAAATTAAAATTTAATTTAAATTTAAGTACTATGACTGACATAACAGAAAAGAAAGAGAACATAAAAATGCATTTAAAAGATTTAAGGCAAAACTTAAAAAAGATGCATTTAGCAGTTACAGAAGAATTAATCTTACCTCAGCCAGATGAAGTAAAAACATTAATGTATAAGATGGATCAACTTTTAAAATTAATAGATTCAAATTAAAATGTAAATTAAATGAATCATAATAATACTAAATATTAAAAATGAAAAAAATAACAAAATTTTCACAAATAGTTTTAATCGCGATATTCTTGAGTTCTTGTAATACTTCAAATAATAAAGAATATCCCATAAATAATATGGAAGGAAAAAATAATGAGATTAATAATTCAGAGAAGAAAAGAATGGAAATAAAGTTTTCATGTGGAGAGGATGGCATTTCAGAATACTTGGATGATGGATGGAGTATCTTAAAAGAGAATTCACAAGAAAAAATTTGCACCTGGAAATCTATTCCTGCCACGAAAGATTGTGATATGGAAAAAGATAAGGGATGTAA
>CACAQP010000038.1 GCA_902534685.1 uncultured Prochlorococcus sp. | reverse complement strand
ATCGATAATAAACAACTCTTTCAAATTGGGTCTTTGAACTTTAAATACTACTTTTTTACCATCTTTTAAAGTTGCTCTATGCACCTGAGCTAATGATGCTGATCCAACAGGATCGCTCATTATATGATCTATTTCATTAAACTTCTGTCCTAGTTCTTTTTTGATAGTTTCTTTAACTTGCTTAAATGAAAAATTGGGAACTTGGTCCTGCAATTTGGATAATTCTTTTACCCAGGTATTAGGAATTAAATCAGGTCTTGCAGATAATAATTGTCCAATTTTAATAAATGCAGAACCAAGCTTAATTAATTGATTAGTAAACCACTTAGCTCGCTTTATTTGGACCCTCTTTTTTTTATCACTCTTAGTCTGGAAAATTGTAAATCTAGTATTATCTAGTGACAAATTTATTAAGAGCGAAATCAGAGTAGACCAAATTAGAAAGCCTCTCTTCAATTTTTTTAATCTGTAATTAAAAATTTGATAACTCATTTAATTTGATTATTAATTTTTTTATTAAATTGATTAATGAGATTATTAATTTCTTCAATTTCATTTAATACTTTAATTATATTGGGATTCTGATAAGTATTTGTTGGTTCATTTTTTTCAATATTTTCCGCTTTCTCCATCCTTGAGGCTTCTTCGATTATGGATTCTTTAAAACTTTCAAATTCTTTTCTGAGGATTTCTGGAGCATCCTGAGCAATATTTGTTGCTTCTTCAATTTTTTCAACTAATACCTCATTTATTTTTTCGGTTAATTTCTTAATAGCAGCTTTTAAAAGGTAGTCAGTGTTGGCCATGGAAAATATAATGTTTCTACAACAACTAATTTACTTTACATGATCTAATAATAGATTAATAAAGAACATTTCACGTATCTAATCATTTTGATAATTAATTTTTCCTATGTAAGTTTGTTTCTATATTGTGCTTTTTTCTTTTTTTTCTTTTAACTTATATCTATATACAGGTTAGGTATTAACATTAAAGATATTTTCTAACCAAAAACTCGTCTAATTAACTACCAAAAGGAGTTTTATTAAATTGGAAATCATTGAGTCAGATGTAGTTATTATCGGAGGAGGTCCGGCTGGATGTACTTGCGCACTTTATACATCTCGTTCGAACTTAAAGACAGTGATTTTAGATAAAAATCCATCTGTTGGCGCCTTAGCAATAACTCATCAAATAGCTAATTATCCTGGAGTCCCAGTTGATATTAGTGGGGAGAAATTACTTACTTTAATGAGAGAACAGGCTGTGCAATATGGTACAGACTATAGAAGAGCACAAGTATTTGGAATTGACGCTAGTGGAGAATGGAAAACTGTTTATACACCCGAGGGTACTTTTAAGGCTAAAGCACTTGTTCTTGCCAGTGGAGCTATGGGTAGGCCTGCATCATTTAAGGGCGAAGCAGATTTTCTTGGCAAAGGAGTAAGTTATTGCGCTACGTGTGATGGAGCTTTTTATAAAAATAGAGAAGTTGCTGTTGTTGGAGTCAACAAGGAGGCAATAGAAGAAGCAACTGTTTTAACTAAATTTGCTTCTACTGTGCATTGGATTACATCAAGTGATCCTAAATCAGATAATGAAGAAGCTATGGAATTGATGGATAATTCAAATATAAAACATTGGAGTAGAACAAGATTATTGGAAATATTAGGCGATGATATGGGTGTAAATGGAGTAATTGTGAAAAATAAGCAAGAAGAAAACCCTATAAATTTAAATTTAGATGGAGTCTTTGTTTATATGAGTGGTTCAAAGCCAATTACTGATTTTTTAGGGGATCAAATTGCATTAAAAGAAGATGGAGGAGTTATTGTGGATGACTTTATGTCTACTAACTCTGATGGAGTATGGGCTATAGGAGATATAAGAAATACACCATTTAAGCAAGCCGTTGTTGCAGCTTCTGATGGATGTATTGCAGCAATGTCTATTGATAGATATTTAAATAGTAGAAAAAATATAAGAGTAGATTGGATTCATTCTTAAAAAGTAAATATTACTTATTTAATTTAGAGAGGTGTTGCTTCAGAAATATAAGCGACTCCTCCATAATAGCTTAAATCATCTCTGATATTATCTCTCATTTTATCAATTAATTCCTGCTCACAAAAAACAATTACATGAGCATTTGCTCCTAATCCTGTAAATTCCATATCTTCAGTTACAACTCTTTCAGGCCCTCTGCCTGTTGCGTGTTTCATAACTGTGTATCCAGGAACATTAGCTTTTTCTAATGTTTTAATGATTGCATCTAGTTCTCTTTCACTAAATATCAAGTCTAATCTTTTCATTTTTATAAAGGAGAAAATGGGATAATGGTATTTACTAAACTCATATATATTGGAATGCCGAGAACTATATTAAATGGGAAAGTGAGGCCTAGTGTAGTTGAAATATAATAACTAGATTTGGCTTCTGGAACTGTCATCCTCATTGCTGCAGGTACTGCTAAATAAGAGGCGCTTGCACATAAAACCACAAATAAAAGTGCGTTGCCAGATCCTAATGATAAAAATCTTGCAACGAAAACACCAATAAATGCGTTAAATAAAGGCATAAAAATGGCAAAACCAATCAAGAAAGAACCCGCATTCTTCAGTCTCGGCAATCTTTGAGCAGCGACTATTCCCATATCTAACAAGAAGAAGCATTCTGCTCCATAGAATAATTGTCCGGTAAAAGGCTCCATTTTTGTAATTCCTGAGGGATTACTAGAAGCAGTGAGAAATCCTACAATTAAGCTTGAGAGCAATAAATAAACTGATCCATTCAAAAATGATTCGTGTAGTATTGCGCTTAGATGCATTTTTCTTGATTTTGGTCTATTTTTGGGACCTGCAAATTTCACAAGTAATAATCCAACAATTATTGCAGGAGATTCCATTAAAGCTAAAGCGCCAACCATAAATCCATCAAAAGCTATTTTTTGACTTTCCAAAAAACTTTCTGCAGAAATAAATGTAACAGCACTAATTGAACCATATGCTGCTGCTATCGCGGCTGAATTAAAGACATCAAACTTAAATCTTAAAATTAAAAATCCAATCAGAGGGATTACTAGTGACATCACTATTGCAGCGCTCAAAGTAGGCAATACTTGATCTGTAAAACCACTTTTCTGTATCTCTATACCTCCTTTAAACCCAATAGCTAGTAGTAGATATAAGGAGAAGAGTTTAGGTAATGGTGCTGGTATTTCTAAATCAGATTTAAAGAGAACTGATATTGCTCCAATCAAAAAGAAAAGAACTGGCGGGGCTAATACATTTTGCAGAATTGGATTTATTTCCATAAATTACTAGGCTAATTCCTTTAGAGCAGTTTCTAAAGCTTCTTTTCTTGTTGCAATAATGCCTTCAACTCCAAACTTAGCTAATCTATCCTTCACTTTTTCATTTGCTCCAGCAACAAATGCTTTTCTGGAATTATTTTTTGCTTCTTGCATCATATCTTCTATTGCAAGAGTAGCAGTGACTCCAAGTCTTGGTACATCAGTGATATCTAATATCAAAACCTTGTAGTTTCTAACAAGCATCATTCTCTCAGATATACCTTTAGCTGCTCCAAAACTAAGTGGTCCTTTTAGTCTAAACAACATTACTTCTCCTGAGCATCTATCAAGAAGTGCTTTTTCATCAGCAGGCAATACATTTTTTGCTTGATCATCTTCTGATAGAGGATTATCCTCATCCATACCTTCTAATTGAGTTTCGGTTATTGAATCAATAGTGAGCATATTTGCTATGAATACACCGACTAAAACTGCCCAAATTAAATCCCAAAAAACAGTCATTAAAAGTACGCCGTACATTACTACTGATGTTTTTAAAGATAATTTGTGAGCCCTCCTCAAGAATCCCCAATCAATAATATCTAGGCCTACTTTTATAAGAATTCCTGCTAGCAATGCAGTTGGTATTTGCTCAGCTAAAGGGCCTGCACCAACTAAAACTATCAATAACACAACCGAGTGAACCATACCAGAAATAGGAGTTGATCCTCCAGATTTAACATTTATAACTGTTCTCATGGTTGCTCCTGCTCCAGGTAAACCTGAAAACAGACCTGCAACAGCATTTCCTATTCCTTGACCAATAAGTTCTCTATCAGAATTATGTTTTGTTTGAGAGATATTATCTGCCACTAGAGATGTCAGTAAGGAGTCAATTGCGCCAAGTACTGCTAGGACTAATCCTGCTTTGAAAATAATTGGTAAATATTGATTAAAGCTTGGGAAATTTAAAGATGGAATTCCCCTTGGTATTTCTCCAATTCTATCAATAGCTCCATCTCCAAAAATTAATATTGATATTGGGGTAACTATCAATAGGGCCAATAGAGGAGAAGGAACCCACTGACTTATCTTTCTAGGAGTAAGAAATACGATACCTAGTGTCATTATTGCTACCCCAATAGCAGCACCATTGGGTTGAAAATTGGAAAATACAGTAGTTAAAGATTCGACTACTCCACCTCGAGTGCTAATTCCAAGTAGTGGTCCAATCTGAAGCGCAATGATTATTACTCCAATACCAGACATAAAACCTGAAACAACAGAATATGGAACTAAAGTAATGTATTTACCTAATTTTAAAATTCCGAATAATATTTGTAGTAAGCCGCCTATAACTACCGCTGCCATAACTAAAGGTAAAATTTGTCCCGCAGAAAGATCTCTTGGAACCCCTACTGCGGCTAAGCCTGCTACTACACCTGCAACAGTTACACTCATGGGACCGGTAGGCCCACTAACTTGAGCGGGTGTTCCGCCGAATAATGCTGCCAAAAAACCAACTACTACTGCTCCATATAGTCCATAAATTGCTCCTCCAGGTCCTAATGCAGCATTACCAAAAGCAAGCGCGAGAGGTAGAGCCACTACTGCGGCTGTGATGCCTCCAAGAATATCACCTCTTACATTTTTCAGATGAAATCCATTAATTATTTTCAAAGATGTTCTCCTTAAAATTAATACTTAACTAAAAGATACTATCTCTTAATGACGTAAATTTGTGAAAAATGAAGTTTGTGCAAAATATTTTTGTAACTTTTTTTCTTTAATTAAATAAATTTTAGTTAATTTTCCTGAACAAAAGT
>CACAQP010000037.1 GCA_902534685.1 uncultured Prochlorococcus sp. | reverse complement strand
TGGCGAGATAACTTCCGAATCAGTACCTGTTGGTCCTCAACTTATCGTAAAAGCACAAGACAAAATTAATGCCGGTGACCCGCTTACTAATGATCCAAACGTTGGGGGCTTTGGGCAGTTAGATGCTGAGGTTGTACTTCAGAGCCCTTATAGAGTAATTGGATTGATTGCATTCTTTATTGGTGTCGGTTTAACACAAATACTTTTAGTATTAAAGAAAAAACAAGTAGAAAAAGTGCAAGCAGCAGAGGGTATCTAACTTTCTTTTAATGCTTATACTTCAAGCTTTTATACAATCTCCAGGAGAAACTTTTTTAAATTTAGGATTTATAACTATTAGATGGTACGGACTGCTTATTTCGATTTCAGTTTTAATAGGCCTATTTATCTCTAAAAAACTAGCACAGGCAAGAAATATTAACCCAGAGTACATTAGTGAAATACTTCCATCATTAATAATCTCTTCAATAATTGGAGCTAGAGCTTATTACGTAATTTTTGAGTGGAGGCAATATAGCGGAGAGAACTTTTTTACTTCTTTTGAACTATTCAATAACATCATTCAAATACCCTCTTTTTTTGCAGTTTGGGAAGGAGGCATAGCAATCCATGGAGGTCTAATTGGAGGATTAATGTCTATTATCTATTTCTGTAAGTCGAAAAAAATTAATGTAAAAACTTTTATAGATATACTAATCCCCTCGATTATTCTTGGACAATCAATAGGAAGGTGGGGAAATTTTTTCAATAATGAAGCCTTTGGAGTTCCTACAAATTTGCCTTGGAAATTATTTATACCTATCCAAAATAGACCTCTAGAATTCCTTAATTATGAATTTTTTCATCCTACATTTCTCTATGAGTCATTGTGGAATCTTTTAATATTCATCCTACTTATTTTTATCTTTAATAAACAGAATAATACAAATTTTTTTAGGCCTGGCTTTATTAGCTGTCTTTATTTAATTAGTTATAGCTTTGGAAGATTCCTGATTGAGGGTTTAAGAACTGATCCACTATGTATAGGTGGGCTTCCGCCTTTCTGTAGTGGAGGGATAAGAATGGCTCAATTTATAAGTATTTTTTTATTTTCTTCTGGATTAATTGGAATATTCTTTTTAAAATTAAGAACATATAGTGGTAAAAATTGAAAGAATGGATAAAAAAATATCCTTTGTTGGAGTTGGTCCAGGAGATCCGGATTTATTAACACTAAAAGCTTTAAAAAAGATAGAAATTGCAGATGTCATTGTTTGGACTAATTCTCTAATTCCTGAAAAGATTTTAGATTTTTCTAAAGAAGGTTCTGAAAAAATAAAAACGAGTTCGCTCAACTTAGAGCAAATCACCTCAATTATGATAAAAAAGTTTCAAGCAGGGAAAACTGTTGTAAGGTTGCATGATGGAGACCCCTGCCTTTTTGGTGCGATTAAAGAACAAATAGAGATTTTAAAAAAAGAAAAAATTGAAAGCGAAGTTATTCCAGGTGTAAGTGCTTTTCAAGTAGCAGCAGCTTATCATGAAGCTGAGTTAACTATCCCTGACGTAACGCAAACAATAATTTTAACAAGAGCAGGAGGAAGAACTGGTATGCCCGAGAAAGAATCTCTGAAGGATCTTGCAAAACACAATTCCTCTTTATGCCTCTATCTAAGTGCTAGACATGTAAAGAGTTCTCAAGAAACTTTACTAGAGTTTTACCCCCCTGATACTAAAGTTATTGTTGGATTCAGAGTGTCTTGGGATGATGGTTGGACATCATTAATCGAATTAAAAGATATGGAGAATTTTTCTATTGAAAAAAAATTAATTAGAACAACTATTTACATAATTAGCCCAGCAATAAATAATTCTCAAAACAGATCAAACCTATACAATCCTACATATAGACATCTCTTCAGAAATAAATAGTCGAAAAGTTGATAGAAACATATTAATCACTATAATTAGTAAAAATTTGTTTGCTTTGAAAGAAATAAAATCTAATCCAGAAAACAATACAAATAGAGAACAATCCTCTTTAAAGAGAATTGGAAATTTTATAAAAGAGGCAAGGTTAAGTAGAGATCAATCTCTTGAAGAATTGGCTTCTGATTTAAAAATTGGGTCTCATCAACTTAAATCCATTGAAGAAGGCAATGAAGAAGAGCTACCTGAAGAAGTATTCGTAAAAGCAATGGTTCGCAGAATTTCTCAGAAGTTGAAACTTGATACAGAATTTATAATGAATGAATTTAAAACAGAGAGGCAAGAGATAAGAATAGAAGAAATAATTGAAGAAGTTGCAAAAAAAACTAATAAAACCAGAGAATCTAAGGATTCAAGTCCTTTAGGGTTCTGGATATTTGTTTTAATTTCAGGAATTCTAGGATTAATTGCCTCATCTTTAATTTTCGATTTATTTTCGGAGTCTTTTCAAAATCAAGCCCCAAAACAAGAACTTATTAAAAAAACTAAATAACTTTTAAATCCAAATTTTTTAGTTCTTTTATTACATTACGGCATAATCCTAAGTTCCATTTTTCAAGAAGAAGATCATAGTTTTTATTTAAAGGTATAAGTTCAAATGTAAGAATATTTCCCTGCAATTTTATTTGAACTGAGGAGATCATCTTGTCAGGTCTTTGATCTAGAGATGCTGCTAGTCTCAAAATCAATGACATTTCAAGAACTAATGTTTTATCTTCTTTAGATATTAAATTCTGCCAAGACTCATGTCTTTTCTTGGGTAGAGTCTTTCTATGGTATCTAGCAATTGAAGCAATAATATTTGTTTCTGCTTCAGAATATCCCAACAACTCACAATTTTTTATTAAGTACCAAGAGTGTTTGTGATATGAACTAACATTCACGTATTTCCCACAATTATAAAGATTAGAAGCTGCCCAAAGAAGTTCTTTGGCTTTAGAGTCATTATCGCCATGAAAGATATTTTTAGTCTGATCGTAGATTTGAAAGGCAATATCGATAACTTTCTCAGTTCTTGTACTATCTACGCCAAACTTTCTGGCCTGATGAACTATGGTTGTTTTTCTAATATTGCTTTGAATATTTAACTCGTTTTTTATTATCCCTTTACGAAGCATCCAATCAACAACTAAACCCTCTCTAAGCGCCCTCTCACTTATAGTTAATTCATTAAAGTTCAACATCTCCATTGCAGTATTTAATATCAATGCTCCTGGAACAATTATTTCTGCTCTTCTCTCACTTAATGAAGGTATTTTCTTGATTTCCGAAACTGGCAATTTAATTAATTTTCCCAATATATTTTGTAAATTTTCCCTTTTAAATTTATAACCATGCAACTTTTGTTTAGATTCTCCCAAATCATTTGAAATTAAATTTCCTAATGAGGTTGCAGTGCCACTGGTTGCAATCATAGATAAGGTCTTATCTCCCTTAGATCTACTCTTTATTTTTCGAACAGATGGTTCTAAAGATCCTTTAATAAAAGTTTTTAGAAAACTCGATCTTTCTAAATTTATAGACTCTTTATCTAAAAAATCATTTTTAAGTCTTACCGCACCGATTCTCGAACTGGTTAGAGCTATAGCATCTTTTTTATCAGCAAGTATTAATTCTGTAGATCCTCCTCCAATATCTATGATTACAAAAGACTGATCTTCAAAAGCCATCCCAGAAAGAACACCAAGGTATATTAATCTGGCTTCCTCAGAACCACTTATCATTTCTATTTGAATATCAAGTTCATCAAAAACTCTTCTAATAAAATCTTGACCGTTTGGAGCTTCCCTAACTGCACTTGTTGCTGCGGTTACTATTTGTTTTACTCCATTACTTTTACAATATTCCTTAAATCGCTTAAGAGTAATTAATGCTCTTTGAATTGATTCTTCAGTAAGATTACCCTCCTCATCTCTTTCTCCAAGACGAGTGGTTGATTTATCAGTGAATTTTATTGAAAATGATTTTAATTCGAGATTAATTTCTGCTACCAAAAGATGTGTAGAGTTAGTTCCAATATCTATAGAAGCTACTAAAATTTGCTTTTCTTGAAAATATCTTAAATCTTGTTTCTGTATCATTTTTTTTTTAAGATGCAGATATCTTTAATCCATTAATAAATATACCCAAGATTGATTATTAAATAATAGAAATCATTTAATCCTAGTAAGATTATTTAAAGTTATGAAATATACAATAGGTCATATGCAAAATAAAAATCGACAAATTAGATTAGGTACTTTTTTTGAATTATTAAGGTGGAATAAGCCGACTGGAAGAATGATCTTACTTATTCCTGCTGGATGGAGTTTATATTTAACCCCAGATGCTAATCCAACATTTTTAATGTTACTAAGAATAATAACGGGAGGATTACTAGTAAGTGGACTAGGCTGCGTGGTTAATGATATTTGGGACAAAAAAATTGATCAAAGAGTTGCTAGGACAAAAAATAGACCTCTAGCTGCAAATAAAATCGGTGTTAAAACGGCTTATTCAATTCTTTTCTTTTTAATTTTATGTAGCTTCTTTTTAACTTTATCACTACCTCAGCATGGAAGAATCCTTTCCATTGGACTTGCTTTTTTAGCTTTACCTATTATTTTAATTTATCCTTCTGCCAAAAGATGGTTTAAATATCCTCAATTAATCTTATCCATATGCTG
This sequence comes from uncultured Prochlorococcus sp., assembly GCA_902534685.1. GTDB lineage: Bacteria > Cyanobacteriota > Cyanobacteriia > PCC-6307 > Cyanobiaceae > Prochlorococcus_A. The sequence continues at coordinate 759 of CACAQP010000037.1, read as the reverse complement.
GGGTTTTGCTGTCTTAATTCCATGGGCTGCAAATGAAGGCAATTTAAATAGTATTGTTTTATTATTTTGCTGGCTAGCTACCATTTTTTGGACTTTTGGCTTTGACACGATTTATGCTTTAGCAGATAAAAAATATGATATCAAAATTGGAATAAATAGTTCCGCTGTTAACCTCCAGAATAATACAAGAATAACTATTCAAATTTGTTATTTTTTAACTTCTTTTTTTCTCGCATTATGCGGATTTATTAATCAAATGGATTTTATTTTTTGGCCAATTTGGCTTGCAACGTCAATCTTAATGCAGAGAGATATACTAAAAGTATTTCCTGAGGAAAAGCAATCAATAAAAAATATTGGGAATCACTTCAAAAATCAATCAATTTTTGGAGGAGTAATTCTATTAGGAATTATTATTGCCTCATAAATTCTAAATATGGTTTTTAGATTAAAAAAAGGGGATATAATAGATATTTTAGCTCCAGGCTCCTTTATTGATGAATACGAAAATTTTCAAAAAGGCATAGAAATCTTAAAAAATTGGGGCTTGGAAATTAATGAAAATAATTCTCTATCAAAAAAATTTGGTTATTTTGCAGGTAATGATCTAACTAGATTTGAAGATCTGGAAAAAGCACAAAATAGTAAGCTAATCATTTTTGCAAAAGGAGGCTGGGGTTCAGCAAGACTTTTAGAAAGAGAACCTTCTTGGCAGCATGGTTTAATGCTTGGATTCTCAGATACATGTTCTTTATTACT
>CACAQP010000036.1 GCA_902534685.1 uncultured Prochlorococcus sp. | reverse complement strand
TTTATCTAGAGGAAGCAATTTTGCAGGTCTTAGTAATATTGAGAGTAAAAGATTAATAGAAAATCAAATTTTTTTAATTAGACCAATATTAATTTTCAGTAGGGAAGATACAAAACAATTTTGCAATGATATGAAGATCCCAGTCTGGGAAGATCCTACAAATTCAGATCTTAAATTAAAAAGAAATTTAGTAAGAAAAAAAATTCTTCCTACTTTGGAGGTTATCTATCCTGGTTGTTCTGAAAGGATAAATAATTTTTCCCAAAAAATGAGCAGATACAATAATGAACGTAATGATCTTAGTGAACTAGCATATTTATATTGTAAAGATGTAAAAGGTATCGATAGGAATCTCCTAAATGGTATGTGTATTGAAGCAAGGTGCACAATTTTAAATAGATTTTTAAAAGAAATTTCTGCAAAGCAATGTAGTTCTAAAAATCTTACAAAATTAGCTACATCAATTTATGAAAAAAATAAAGGTCAAATTAATCTGCAAGATTTTTTAAAAATTGTTTGGGATAAAAACTATATAAATTTTGAAAAAAGTTAAGATGTTACAGCAGATCTTCTTCTTCTTGTTCTACCTTCAAATGAATCTTCTGTAGCAGTCTCAGCTGATGGATTCTTTGAAACTTGTGGACTTTTTTGGGTATTTTGTGGGTTATTTGAATTATTAGGATGATTATTGTTTGATTTCTTATGGAAATTATTATTATTTCTATTTCTATTGGAGAAATTTTGCTCTTCGGTATTCTTTGGAATATAAGCACGAGTTCCACTTGGAGCAGGTTGAACTAAACACAAAATAAGTGGTTCAACTTGTAATTCTCTTCTCATTCTTCTCGATAAACCATTTTCAATTTCTCTTTGTACACCAATCCAATCTACCTCAAAATTATTCGGCCCAGTTTGTCTGGATAATTGTTTCCATCTATTTTCTAAGACCCAACTTATTTCTCGTTCTGTCCACATAGACATTTTTCTTGGCTCTGCAGTAGTAACAACTCCTCTTAAATTAACTCTTGGAGGCGCAACCATCTTCCCATCTGTACTAATAGGGGCTAAAACAGTTACTACACCATCCCCAGCTAATTGCTGCCTTTCCTTTAATACTCGAGCATCAACTATCCCATTTCGTGAGTTATCAAGCAGTTCAACACCAGCTTTTACAGGGTCACCCTTTTGAATCGAATTAGGTGTTAACTCAACTACATCTCCATTTTCAATAATTAAGATATTGTCCTTTGGAACCCCCATAGTTTGTGCACTCTTGCCATGACAAACAAGCATTCTATGTTCTCCATGAACAGGAACAAAAAACTTAGGTTTTGCAAGTGCCAACATTAATTTTTGATCTTCTTGAAAGCCATGACCAGAAACATGAATATTCTCACCTTTTCCATAAACAACCTTTGCTCCGAGTTTCATTAATCTATCTATTGTATTAACAACAGAAATAGTATTACCAGGAATTGGGCTGGCTGAAAATATTACAGTATCAGTAGTCTTAAGGCGAACATGCTGATGTTCACCACGAGAGATTCTGCTTAACGCTGCTAGAGGTTCTCCTTGACTTCCAGTCATTAATAATAAGGTCTCCCTATCTGGCAAATCTCTAATTTGTTTGATAGGAACGAACAAATCATCTGGGCATTTCATATAACCAATATCTCTAGCCTTAGCAATAACATTTATCATCGATCTACCTAACAAACCGACCTTTCTTCCATGTTTCATGGCCAATTCTAAGATCATTGTCACTCTATGAACAGAACTAGCAAAAGTGGTAAGGATAACTCGTTCTTTTGCCTCTGCAATATGTTTTTCTAGAGAGGGATAGATAGTCTTCTCAGAAGGACAAAAACCTGGAACTTCGGCATTAGTCGAATCACTGAACATGCATAAAACCCCCTTCTCTCCGTAATGCACCATTCTTTCAATATCAAATTGCTCTCCATCTACTGGCATATGATCAAACTTAAAGTCTCCCGTGAAAATAATTGTGCCAACAGGTGTTGTAACTGCTAAAGAAAAGCTATCGCAAATAGAATGGGTATTTCGAATAAATTCAACAGAAAAATGTTGACCTACTTTTACTACATCTCTTGGATTTACTGTCTGTATAGTTGTTCTATCAGATACCCCTGCTTCCTCCATTTTTCCTCTAAGCATTGACATTGCCAGTCTTGGGCCATAAATAATCGGAATATTAAAATGCTTTAGATGATGAGAAATACCTCCAATGTGATCTTCATGGCCGTGAGTGACAATCATTCCTTTAATTCTTCTTTGATTTTCTTTTAAAAAAGTTGTATCAGGCATAACAACATTTACGCCATGCATACCATCAGATGGGAAAGCTAGACCAGCATCAACAAGCATTAATTCATCACCATACTCAAAAACACAAGTGTTTTTTCCTATTTCATGTAGTCCTCCAAGAGGTATTACTCGTAGAGCTGGCGTATTACTTTTAGATCTAGATGAATCATGAGTAGATCTTTTTACAGTTGAATTAGAACTTGATTGCATAATTTTGAAATTTATGAAGGCCTGCTTGTAATCAAATAAGGTTTATTTAAATTTAATTATCAAGTTAAATATAATCCCTATTATAGGGATTTCAGGATAAAAGATAGTTGCTTTTTCATGTCATTGGTTAACGGTGACAAAGGACTTCTAGGATTACCTACATCCCATCCCCTTAGCTCCAAAGCAGCCTTAATTGGGATTGGATTAGTAGTCATAAAGAGTGCTTTGAAAAGAGGCTGAAGTTTTTCATGAATAGCAAGAGCGTTGGTAACCTTTCCAATTTGAAAAGAATGAATCATCTCTTTCAATTGCAATCCAACTAAATGGCTTGCAACACTTACTACTCCTACAGCACCTACAGATAACATTGGAAGCAACAATGAATCGTCACCACTATATACAGAGAGTTCGGAGCCACAAATAGCTCTTAGTTCTGTTACTTCTTCTATTCTACCGCTTGCAGCTTTAATACTGAGAATATTTGAGAAATCCATAAGTTTCTTCACAGTATCAGGTAATAAATTGCATCCAGTCCTGCCAGGAATGTTATAGAGCATAAGAGGCAAATCCTTTGCAGATTTAGCAATGGAACTGAAATGTTTATAAAGACCTTCTTGAGGCGGCTTATTGTAATAAGGAACAACGACCAAAGCACCGTCGGCACCAGAATCGTAAGCTTTTTTTGTAGCTTCCACAGCTTCGCTTGTACAATTGCTACCAGTGCCAACTATTACTTTACAGCTTGCATCCAAAGATCCTTTTACCGCAATAAATAAATCATGCTGTTCCGCCCATGAAAGAGTAGGAGATTCTCCAGTAGTACCACACAACACAATTCCATCGGAACCGTTCTCAAAAAGATAATTTGAAAGTTTTATAGCTAGTTCATAATCTACATCTCCATTCTCAGTGAATGGAGTAACCATTGCAGTCAATATTTTTCCAAATAGTGGATTATTACACTCAGTTTTGTCTGTAATCATTTTTTTGGAATTAATAACTCAGCTATTTGAACAGCATTCAGAGCTGCTCCTTTTCTTATTTGATCTCCACATAACCATAATTCTAATCCATGAGGCTGACTTATATCAGTTCTTAGCCTGCCAACAGCAACATTATCACTTCCCATAACGTCATTTGGCATAGGAAATCTATTATTTTTGTAATCCTCAATAACTTCAATTCCAGGAGATTTTTTTAATTCTTCAAGAGCATCTTTAGGCTCAACTACATCGGTAAATTCAATATTGATCGATTCAGAATGCGCTCTCAGTACTGGGACTCGAACACATGTAGCAGAGAGCTTTAAATCAACAATATTTAATATTTTCCTGGTCTCATTGACCATTTTCATCTCTTCTTCGCAGTAATTATTTGAAAGCATAGGGGAATTATGTAAAAACAAATTAAAAGCAAGGGAGTATGGCAAAACTTCACTTTTTTGAGGATTTCCTTGAAGATACTGTTCAGTTAAAAGTTTTAGTTCTTCCATCGCCAGTTGGCCTGCACCGCTTACAGATTGATATGTTGAGACAATAACTCTTTGGATAGTCGAAAGTTTGTTTAATGGAGCTAAAACTAATGTCAACAAAATGGTAGTGCAGTTTGGATTCGCTATTACCCCATCATGATTAAGTACGTCATTAGCATTAACTTCAGGAACTATAAGAGGAACGTTCTTATCTAATCTGAAAGCACTTGAATTATCTATCAGTAAAGCATTTTGATCAATAATGGTAGACAACCATTTTTTTGAAATACTTCCTCCAGCTGAAGCCAAAACTAAATCAAGATTCTTAAATTGTTCCTTAGTTGTTTTTTTTGTAACTAATTCTTCATCTTTCCAAATAATTTTTTTTCCTTCTGACCGCTCTGATGAAAGCAATACCAATTCTGATATTGGGAAATCACGTTGTTCAAGAATTTTTAACAGTTCAGATCCCACAGCACCTGAAGATCCTAAAACAGCAACTTTTAATGGCCTATTAGGCAAATACGGAGATTGTCTCACACTTTAAAATGATTTTTATAAATAGATTGACTATTTTTTTTACTTTATCAAAAAATCTACTTTCAAGGAAATCACATAATGTGAAATAATTAAGATTCTGCTCATAGTAATAACTTAGAAAAACATGGCTAAAGATGCACTAATAGTCAAAACAACACCTCTGCCTCAAAGTAGAATTTCATTCGAATTAGAAATACCATCTGAGACATGCAAAACGTTTGTAAATGAAACAATCAGTACCATTAGTCGTTCGGCTAAAATTCCAGGGTTTAGACTTGGTAAGATTCCTAAACAAGTCTTAATCCAAAGAATTGGCATCACACAATTACATGCTTCTGCTCTAGAAAAAATCATTGATAAATCCTGGCAAGAAGCATTAAAAATCAAATCTATAGAGCCACTTAGTGAGCCAGAGTTGGTAGATGGATTTGAAGCTTTACTTGCAAAGTTTAGTCCTGAAAAATCACTTAAGGTTACTCTTCAAACTGATGTTGCACCAGAATTAAAACTAAAAAAATCAAAAGGACTTATTGTTGAAATCTCAAAAACTAAATTTGATCCAAAGTCAATAGATGAAGCTCTAGAAAAATCCAGAAATCAGTTTGCAAACATTATTCCAGTTACAAACAGAGCAGCAAAATTAGGGGATATTGCTGTAGTTAGTTTCAAAGGCAAATATAAAGATTCTGGCAAAGAGATTGATGGTGGTACGAGTGAATCAATGGATCTTGAGTTAGAAAAGAACAAAATGATTCCTGGCTTCGTTGAGGGAATCGTAAAAATGAAAATTGGTGATACTAAAACACTTAACCTTAAATTCCCTGAAGATTATTCTCATGAAGATTCAAGAGGCAAAGAAGCAATCTTTGAAGTAAATCTTAAGGATCTTAAGGAAAAAGAATTACCTGAACTTAATGACGATTTTGCAAAACAATCTGGAAATAAGGAATCATTAAAAGAGTTAAAGAAAGATATTGAAAAACAACTTAAAGACAACTTTGAAAAAACTCAAAAAGATATCAAAGTTGAAGCTTTATTAGATGCCTTAACAAAGGAACTAGTTACTGAAATTCCAAAATCTATGATTGACATAGAAGTGAGAAATAATATTGAACAAACAGCGCAAAGATTTGCGCAACAAGGTCTTGATGTTAAATCTACTTTCACTCCTGAATTAGTTAAGTCATTAGCAGAGTCTACAAGACCTCAAGCTGAAAAAAATGTACAAAGAAATTTAGCTCTTAAAGCATTAGCAGAAAAAGAAAAAATAACAATTGATAAAAGTGAAATTGATTTAAAAATGAAAGATTATGAAGATGCAATCTCTCAATCTTCAAAACAAATAGATATTAAAAAATTAAAAGAAATAATAAGTAATGATTTACTCAAAGAAAAATTAATAATTTGGCTTGAAGAAAATTCTGAAATAAAAGAAAAAACTACA
>CACAQP010000035.1 GCA_902534685.1 uncultured Prochlorococcus sp. | reverse complement strand
GGTAATTTAAATGGAGCTACTATTTTGCTTGGAGAGGGTTTAGGTAGAATAAAAACTAGAACCAAAATTAATTTAGGTATTGATCTTGAATCTTTCTGTCGATGTTTGGAAGATTTATTGAGGAAATTACAATATAAAGAGCTATTAAATGATAACGATAAACCTTTTCTGAAACCTCTTTGATGAATATGAATATATCTTTATCTTCAATTAATTTATTATTTTCTATTTCTTTTATTTTTTTAAGAAAAAAGAAAACTAATCGATCTCAAGGGAAATGAACCTAAAGATTAATAATGTATCTCTTTCAATTAAAGGAAGATTTATCGTAAATGATGTTTCTGTAACTGTAAATCCAGGGGAAGTTGTAGGTTTAATGGGACCTAACGGTGCTGGGAAAACTACTACTTTTAACCTTGTAGTTGGGAATATAAGACCTGATAAAGGTGAAATTTTTATGAATAATAAAAATATTACCAATCTTCCCCTCCAAATCAGATCAAGACTTGGGTTGGGTTATTTAACTCAGGAAGCGAGTATATTTAGAGATCTCACTGTTAAGGATAATATAGATTTGGCTTTGCAGAATTCAGCTTATAGTAGAGCTGCAATTAGAAATAGAAGAGAACAATTAATTAATGAATTTAATTTGAATAATTTTGTAGATAATTATGGTTATCAACTTTCAGGAGGAGAGAGGAGGAGGTGTGAAATAGCCAGGGCACTTACTGTAGGTAGAAAAGGACCTAAATATTTGTTATTAGACGAACCGTTTGCTGGGATCGATCCTCTAGCAGTTAATGATTTAAAGAAACTAATTCTTAAATTGAGTAGTAACGGTGTAGGGATTCTGATTACAGACCATAATGTTAGAGAAACCCTTTTAATTACAAACAAATCTTATGTACTTAGTGAGGGGAAAATTCTAGCTAACGGAACATCAAGTGAATTAGCTGATAATCCAATAGTCAAGAAGTACTATTTAGGAGATAATTTCAAACTATGAATTCCTTTTGCAAAATAAATTAAAACTTTATTATTAAAGATTTACTCACATAGAGATGATTTAAATTATTATTTGTTTGTCATAGAATTTAAAAACCTGATAAATTTCTTGGATGATATTAGATAATTTCTTTAAAAATTTGATATACGACCCAGTTTCCGTCTTAGGTCTATTAGTTTTTTATTTTTTATTAGTAAACTTACCAATATCATTAATCGCAGTTTTTAATAAAAAGTCTTCTTTTACTGTAAGACTCCTAACAATTTTGGCGAATTTATTCATAGCATTACAATTACTTTTTAGATGGTCAATTTCTGGACACTTTCCCATAAGCAATTTATATGAATCTCTTTATTTCCTTACATGGGGGATCACAATTGGACAATTATTGATTGAAAGTGAATACCAATCACCAATAATTCCCTCAATTGCAATACCTATTGAGTTATTGACTGTTGCCTTTGCTTGTTTTGCGTTACCTGACGATTTGAAATTGTCATCCAACTTGGTTCCAGCTTTAAGATCTAGTTGGCTAGTAATGCATGTTAGTGTTGTTATGCTAAGTTATGCGGCATTAATAATAGGTTCTTTACTTTCAGTTTCTGTTTTGTTCATTAATAAAAATAAGCCGCTTCAAATAAGAAGTAGTTCTACTGGTATTGGGGGACTTAAATTGCCTAATAACAATCCTCTAAATGCCTTAGTTGAACCTATTGAATTTTCTCATTCAGAAGAATTAGATACATTAAGTTATCGTTCAATATTAATTGGATTTGTTCTTTTGACTATTGGTTTAATTTCAGGTGCGGTCTGGGCTAATGAGGCTTGGGGTACATGGTGGAGTTGGGATCCAAAAGAAACATGGGCATTTATCTCATGGTTGTTTTATGCCGCTTATCTGCATATGAGAATAAGCAAGGGTTGGCAAGGACGCAGACCAGCATTATTAGCATCTACGGGATTTTTAGTTGTTTTAGTATGTTATCTAGGAGTTAATTTCTTAGGAATTGGATTACATAGTTATGGGTGGATCTTTGGATGATTTGTTAATTAAGCAGAATATTTATTGAGGTTCTGAAAGAACATTCCCCTTTTGTGCTTCTTGTGCAACTTTTCTCAAGTCATCACATCCTTCTTTTAATGTTGGGTAAGCAAACATTCCACTACCTGCAATAAAACAATTTGCACCAGCATCGGCACATTGTGAAATAGTCCAGTTTGCTTTTATTCCACCATCAACTTCAATGTCGACATTTAAGTTTTTTTCGATAATAAAGTTTCTTATTTCTCTTATTTTGTTAAGCATAGTTGGTATATAAGCTTGTCCTCCAAAGCCTGGATTTACTGTCATAACCAAAACATGATCAACCATATCCATTATGTTTTTAATCATATCAAAAGGAGTATGAGGGTTTAATGCAACAGAAGGAGATCCTCCTAAATCTCTTATCTTTCCGAGAACTCTGTGTAAATGAATATTTGCTTCGGCATGAGCTATTACTACTCCTGGTTCACCATTGGCCCCTTTTGTAGCTTTTACATAAGATTCAAGCATGGTTTCACAGTTGTATTGGCTAACCATTAATTGAGTTTCAAAAGGCACATTGCAATACTTTCTGCATGCAGCAATCATTTCAGGACCGAATGTGAGATTTGGTACGAAATTTCCATCCATTACATCAAATTGAATTCTATCTACCCCAGCTTCCTCGAGCTCTTTCACGCATGCCCCCATATTTGCCCAATCTGCTGGTAAAACTGAAGGAATTATTTGAATTGGTCTATTAGCACCAGTTAAATTTGCTTGATTTGACTCGGTCATTTAATTTTTAAAATATTTAATAAAGATACTATATTTAGTTGTTTATTCCTAATTTCAAGTCACGGCCTGATAAAGTAACAGCTGTAAAGAGTTAAAAAAAGCTTACTAGCATAATAATTCTCATAAAAAATGATATTTTTTATGAGATCATACTCAAAACGTTTTAGAAAATCCTCAAAATTTAATTGTGAATCAAACTTTAATTCAAGAAATTCTCGAAGTCGTCGAGCAAGCAGCTATTGCATCAGCGAAACTAACTGGACTTGGTCAAAAAGATGAAGCTGATGCTGCAGCTGTCGAAGCAATGAGATTACGAATGGGCAAAATTGAAATGAAAGGGAAAATTGTTATTGGTGAAGGAGAAAGAGATGAAGCGCCTATGCTTTATATAGGTGAAGAGGTTGGGAGTGGAAGTGGACCAGGGGTAGACTTTGCAGTAGATCCTTGTGAAGGAACAAATCTTTGTGCGAATAATCAAAGAGGTTCTATGGCGGTTTTAGCTGCATCTGATACTGGGGGGCTTTTTAATGCACCTGATTTTTACATGAACAAATTAGCAGCGCCTCCTGCTGCGAAAGGAAAAGTAGATATTAGAAATTCGGCTACTGAAAACTTGAAAATTCTAAGTGATTGCTTAGGCCTTTCTATTGATGAGCTTACTGTTGTTGTAATGGATAGAACTAGGCATAAAGATTTAATTAAAGAGATTCGAGGATGTGGTGCAAAAGTTCAACCGATTTCTGATGGTGATGTTCAAGCCGCAATTGCATGTGGTTTCGCAGGAACTGGAACACATTGCTTGATGGGGATAGGTGCAGCTCCAGAGGGTGTTATTTCGGCTGCTGCAATGAGAGCTCTAGGAGGACACTTTCAAGGACAATTAGTTTATGATCCAGCAATCGCTCAAACTTCTGAATGGGCTGATTACACAAAAGAAGGAAACATAAAACGTCTTAATGAAATGGGTATAACAGATATAGATAAAATCTATGAAGCTAACGAATTGGCATCGGGAGAAAATGTTGTTTTCGCTGGGAGTGGAATAACTGATGGATTACTATTTGACGGGGTTAAATTTGAAAGAGATTGTGTTAGAACAAGCAGTCTAGTTATTAGTACATTAGATAGTACTGCAAGGTTCACAAATACTATCCATATAAAAGATGGTGCTAAGAGTATCAGCCTTTAAAAATTCACTTTTGATCTTATGCATATTGTTGTCGTCGGACTGAGTCATCGCACGGCACCTGTAGAAGTGCGTGAGAAGTTAAGTATTCCTGACCAATCCATAACAGAATCATTGAATGCATTAAAAGCTTTCTCTGATGTATTAGAGGTATCCATTTTAAGTACTTGCAATAGGCTTGAAATATATGCTCTTGTAAAAGATAAAAATACTGGAATTTCATCTATTAAAGAATTTATTTCAGATTATTCTGGAATTATTTATGAAGATTTAAATCCACATCTTTTTTGCTTTAAACAAGAAGATGCAGTTTCTCATTTGATGAAAGTTTCAGCAGGGTTAGATAGCCTCGTTTTAGGAGAAGGACAAATCCTTTCGCAAGTAAAAAAAATGATGAGACTAGGTCAAGAAAATCAATCCATAGGGCCTATCCTCAATAGATTATTAACGCAAGCAGTTAGTACAGGTAAAAAAGTTAGATCAGAAACAAATTTAGGAACTGGAGCTGTATCAATCAGTTCAGCGGCAGTAGAACTTGCTCAATTAAAAATTGGACAAGAGAAGGGGGTTGGTACTCTTGTGAGTTTGGAATCAGAGAAGGTTCTTGTAGTTGGGGCTGGAAGAATGAGTAGGCTTTTAATAACTCATTTAAAATCAAAAGGATGTCATGAACTTATTCTTGTCAATAGAAATATTGATAGAGCATTAAATCTTGCCGTGGACTTCCCCGACTTAGAAATTGCTTGTAAAGGGTTAAACGAATTAGATGAAAATATATCAATATCTTCTCTTGTTTTCACTAGTACAGCCTCAGAAGAACCAATAATTGATCTTTCTAGAATTGAAAAATTAAATCTAAGTAATAAGCTTAAATTTATAGATATTGGCGTACCGAGAAATATATCTAATGATGTTAAAAAACATAAATTTGTAAAATCATTTGATGTGGATGACCTACAAGAGGTCGTTTCAAGGAATCAGGAATTTAGACAGAAAATCGCAAAAGAAGCAGAATGTTTAGTAGAAGAAGAACGAATTATTTTTCTAGAATGGTGGGCAAGTTTAGAGGCGGTTCCGGTAATTAATAAACTAAGATCAGATTTGGAGTTGATAAGAAAAGAGGAATTGCAAAAAGCACTGAGTAGGATGGGACCAGATTTTTCTGCGAGAGAAAGAAAAGTTGTGGAAGCCCTGACTAAAGGAATTATAAATAAAATACTTCACACACCTGTTACTAATTTGAGAAGTCCTCAATCAAGAGAAGAAAGACAAGTTTCTTTAAAAATCGTTGAAAAATTGTTTTCTTTGGTAGATGAGGATAGAAATAGCTAAATTTTCTTCTTTATATTAAGTTTTTCTAGTGATTTATCGAAATACCTTCTTAAACTGACCATTTCTATTTCTAAATTTGCCCATAATCAGTTACTTTAAATAGTTGTATCTCTACCTCCATTAGATTGAATGAAGCGTGTGTTGGCCATAATCCTCGGAGGAGGAAAAGGTTCTAGACTTTACCCCTTAACAAAAATGAGGGCGAAACCTGCTGTTCCATTGGCAGGTAAGTATCGTTTAATAGATATCCCAATTAGTAATTGTATTAATTCAGGTATTGAAAAAATGTACGTATTGACTCAGTTCAATAGTGCATCTCTAAATAGACATATAGGAAGAACCTACAATTTAAATGGCCCTTTTGGACAAGGATTTGTGGAGGTTTTAGCTGCACAACAGACTCCTGATAGCCCAAAGTGGTTTGAAGGCACTGCTGATGCTGTAAGAAAATACCAATGGTTATTTCAAGAATGGGATGTTGACGAGTATTTAATATTGTCAGGTGATCAACTATACAGAATGGATTACAGTTTATTTGTTCAACATCATAGAGAAAATGGTGCAGACTTAACTGTCGCGGCTTTACCTGTTGATGAAGCTCAAGCGGAAGGTTTTGGCCTTATGAGAACAGATGATTTAGGCAATATAAAAGAATTTAGTGAGAAGCCTACCGGCGATAAGTTGAAGGCAATGGCAGTAGATACTTCAAAATTTGGATTAAGTAAAGAGTCAGCTGCAAAAAAACCTTTCCTAGCATCAATGGGTATATATGTTTTTAGTAGAAATACTCTTTTCGATCTTCTAAATAAATTTCCTAGTTATACGGATTTTGGTAAGGACATAATTCCTGAAG
>CACAQP010000034.1 GCA_902534685.1 uncultured Prochlorococcus sp. | reverse complement strand
TTGTTTTATTAAATCGTCGTATCTCCCTCCTCCACAAACTGTAGCTTGGGAGCCCAGAGCTCCACTAGTAATTTCAAAAGCTGTATGAGTGTAGTAATCTAAACCTCTCACAAGATTAAAATTTTCTACATAAGGTATTTTTAAAACCTCTAATTGTCTTTTTAAGTCTAAATATCTGTTATGACTTTTTTCAGATAAAAAATTAAATAATCTTGGTGCATTTTCAAGAATTTTTTTAGTTTGAATATTCTTTGAGTCCAAAATCCTCAAAGGGTTTTTAGAAATTCTATTCTGAGAATCTAAATCTAGGGAATCTTTATTTTTTTCTAACCATTTCAAAAAAGATTTTTGAAAATTTGATCTGTCATTAGTATCACCTAACGTATTTATTTCAAGATTGAGTTCTTTTATTCCTAATTTACCTAAGATATCCCAAGCTAAAGCAATAATTTCAACATCACTTCTAACTGAATCATGTCCTATAAACTCAACACCTAATTGATGAAACTGTCTTTGCCTGCCTGCTTGAGGTCTTTCGTATCGAAACATAGGACCCATGTACCAAAGTTTTTGAAGAGGATTAGACGATATTCCATTTTGTATTAACGCTCGTGCGACTGAGGCTGTTCCTTCAGGTCTTAGAGTGCAAGATCTCTCCCCCCTATCAAGAAATGTATACATTTCCTTACTGACAACATCTGTTCCTTCACCAATTCCTCTTATAAATAATTCGGTCATTTCCAATATTGGTGTTCTTATTTCTTTAATGGATGCTCTAAAAAGCTGTTCTAATAAAATTTTTTCAACGTTTTGCCACTTTATTAATTGATCAGGAAATAGGTCTACTGTTCCTCTTAGGTTTTTTAAGTTATTCAAAGTTCTAAAAAATAATTCAAAATTTTTAATTCATCTAGAAATTAATCTTTGATTGGTTATCTTGTGAGACAATTTTAATTTAACATTTAGGAAAACTATTGGGAATTAAAAAAAGTAAAGAGAATCAACATTGTGGTACAAAACCAAAAAAAATTGCTTTTGGAATAGCACCTCTTGGTATAGTTTCAATAGGAATAGTGCCAATGGGAGTAATAAGTATAGGGGTAGTCCCGATGGGTGTATTTTCTTTTGGTGCAGTTGCAATGGGAATAGTCAATTTATCAGTAGTCGGGATGGGAATTATCTCTGCCGGTGTTACTACTATGGGGATATGGGAGTATTCACCTAATTCTCATAAAAATCATCATAATCATTCCAAACAAATTTCAAATAAGGAAAATATGATGTCAGATCTATTTAACACTAAACGAGAGGCTGAAAAGGCCGCTTCAAAATACGGATGTAATGGAGCACATAAAATGGGTAATAAATGGATGCCTTGTAAGATGCACTAAATATTTTCTTAGTCAAAAATTAAATAAATATTAATTCAAAATCTCAACTCTAAAATCAAGATTTTTTGCCTCATCAGTAGTTAATTTTCTTGACCAAGCTCCTTGCACAGGACTATTCCATCTGAACCCAGCATTTTTAGCTAAAGACCTATCTTCATAACTAACCAAAGCCTTGTATAAAAACCTCGGTTCAGTAGCTTTAAGTAAAAGTTCCTCTAAGTTGTCGCATTTTTTGAAGACTTCAGATATATAAAAGCAATCAGATAAAGCTCTATGTAAATTCCAAACTGGTATTGAAAAAGATAAGGCTAGATCAGTTACTGAAGGTCTTGTTTTTAGTGATTTTTGAAAAGACCAATTAATATCCTCTAAACTACATATCCATTTCTTATTAAGCTTAGGCAATCTTCCTTTCCCAAACCATTTCTTATCAAACTCTACATTATGAGCAACGATGAAATCTGAAGAATCAACAAGTTTTAGAAAGAAATTCAATCCATCTTCCCATGGTTGAGATATATTAGTTACCTCTGTAGATATACCGTTTATATGTTCGGCTTCATTATTATTAACTGGAAATAAAAAAGAAACTTGTGAAAGTACACATTTAAAAGATACATCAAATAAGATACAACCTATTTCTATCACTTCATCTTTATTTTCGTCTAAACCTGTTGTTTCAGTATCAAGAATTAAAATTTTTTCAATTTTTTTATTTTTATTCGTTATTCTCTCTTCAGAGGGATTGGTGTTAATTTGATCATGAAGAAAATCCAATTGATTCAATTCTTTTTTGTTAAATAGTTCCAATTAACTCAAAATACTTTCATTTATCTTGACGCATTTAATAAATATTTCTTTTAAATTAATATAAATTAAAAAAACAGGCTAGAAAATATTTCTTAAAACATTTTTAATTTATGAAAGATGACTTTTACAAAATTTCAATTTAACAATTTCTGTTATTGGCCTTCAAATCCAAAAAAAATTGTTGAATTTATTGGTGGAAGTTATTTAGCTTCTAAGCCAGATTTAACTTATAGAAGATTCATAGAGAGTTTAATTAATAAAAATTATGCAGTACATGCATATAAATACACACCACAATTTGATCACCAACAACTTGCTATCAAAGCATGGAAAGATTTTAAGAATTGCCGAATATTTTTATCCAAGAGAATAGGGGCATCAATTCCTTCAATAAGAATTGGTCATAGCCTAGGCTGTAAACTTCATTTAATTTCTCCTGATGGCGGAAGAAATTGCGAAAAATTCATATCTATTAGTTTTAATAATTTTAGTGCTAACAAATCAATTCCATTATTGAAACAAATTTCTCAAAAATTAGAATTCAACAGTGAATTTAGCCCAAGTCCAGAAAGAACTTTGCGATTAATTGAAAAAACATATAGTCAAAAGAATAACTTTCTAATAAAATTCAACTCAGACGAATTAGATCAAACAGACAAATTATTTTCTTGTCTAAAAGCAAGAAAAGAAGATAATTCCAAGGGGATAATGCTAAAAGGTACACATACCATAATTGCAAGCGCAGGACTAAGAGAAAATTTTTTGGGAGACTGGGCCGATGATGAATTCAAAAGAAATACTATAAAAAAAATTACTAATTTAATTGATGAATCTTAATTTAATTGATGAATCTTAATTAGGATAATTCTTTCAATTTTTCCAAAACAGAACTATCTTCGAGAGTACTTATATCCCCACTAATTTTTTCTCCAGCAGCCAAAGATCTCAAAATTCTCCTCATAATTTTTCCACTACGTGTTTTCGGAAGAGAGTCAGAAATTATAATTTTTTCAGGTTTTGCGATAATTCCAATTTCATTAACAACATGTTTCTTTAAATTCTCTACTAATTCTGAAGAGCTTTTGACGTCTTTCTCTAGAGATACAAAAGCAACTATAACTTCACCTTTTAAATCATCTTTTTTGCCAACGACGGCAGACTCTGCAACTGATTTATGACTTACCAAAGCAGATTCTATTTCCATTGTTCCTAACCGATGTCCTGAAACACTTATGACATCATCAACTCTTCCCATAATCCATATATATCCATCTTCATCAATGCGTGCTCCATCTCCAGCAAAATAAACATTTTTTTCTTCTTCAAAGGAAATATATTCCCAATAACTTTCCAAATATCTCTCAGAGTTTCCGTGAATTGTTCTCATCATTCCTGGCCAAGGTTTCTTAATAATTAAATAGCCACCCTCGTTCTCATTAACCTTATCTCCATTCTTATCGACAATTTCTACTTCGATTCCTGGCAGAGGAAAAGTAGCTGAACCTGGCTTTGTAGCAACGACTCCAGGCAAGGGGCTTATCATCACACCACCAGTCTCAGTTTGCCACCAAGTATCAACAATAGGGCATTTATCTTTACCAATAATATCCTTGTACCACATCCATGCTTCAGGATTAATTGGTTCTCCAACTGTACCCAAAAGTCTAAGACTCTCCAAATTATATTTATCAGGTATTTCACGCCCAGACTTCATAAATGCTCTTATTGCAGTTGGTGCAGTATAAAAAATAGAAACCTTATATTTTTGAACAATTTCCCAAAAAGCACCTAAATTTGAGGGTCTTGGCACTCCTTCATACATTAAGGTTGTAGCGCCATTAGATAAAGGCCCATAAACTATGTAACTATGACCTGTAATCCAACCAACATCAGCAGTACACCAATAAATATCGTCATCTTTTAAGTCAAAAATCCATTTAAATGTCAAATGGGACCAAAGATTGTAACCACCTGTAGTATGAACTACACCTTTGGGCTTTCCAGTAGAGCCTGAAGTATAAAGAATAAAAAGTCTATCTTCGCTATTCATTATTTCTGGTTCACAATTATCTTTTTGATCTTTTACTAATTCGTGCCACCAGAAATCTCTATCATCAACCATCGTAATATTTTTTTTGGATCGTTGAACAACAATTACTTTTTCTACAACTTTATCTGCCCCACTTTCAATGGCCGCATCAACTGCTTTCTTAAGTTCAATCACCTTATCTTTTCTAAATCCACCATCAGCTGTAATAACAAATCTTGCGTTTCCATCAATTAACCTATCTTTTAAAGCTTCTGAAGAAAATCCTCCGAAGACAACTGAATGAGGCGCGCCAATTCTTGCACAAGCTAACATCGCAAACATTGCTTCAGGAATCATCGGCATATAAATACATACCAAATCTCCTTTTCTTACACCAATTGCTTTTAATGCATTAGCTGCTTTACATACCTCTTTTAGAAGTTCTTCGTAAGTATATTTTTTGCTATCTCCTGGTTCGCCTTCCCATAAAAGTGCAGTCTTTCCTCCAAGCCCTCTCTTAATATGTCTATCTAAGCAGTTATATGTAATATTGAGTTTCCCTTCTTTAAACCATTTAAAAAAAGGCGCATTTTCGTTATCTAATACAGTGTGAAATGGCTCAAACCAATCTAATTCAGATTTTGCGAAAGAATCCCAAAATTGAATAGGATTTTCTGATGCTTGTTTTTTTAGACTTAGTAATTCTTCTTGAGAACTAATATTTGAGTTTTCTACAAATATTTTTGATGGAGGGAAAATTCTCTTTTCTTCAAGTATGTTATTGATTGAATTTTTCTTATCTAATGACATTAAATAAATCTATGCTTAATAAATTTAGTCGAAAAAATTAAGGTTTTCAAAAATTTTAATATTAATTTAGCTCAAAGATTTATTTCTAATAAATCTAATAAATACGGCTTAGAACAAATTCTGGAAGAGCCATTAAAGCTCTTTTATATTCTGAATCAGGAAGCCAGACTATAGACTCTTTAGAAAGCATTGCAAAATCCTCAGCGAGTTTCCTGGAACTTTCAATAGCTTTAGAGTTCATGATAATATTAAGAGCATCATCTAAATCATCTTTTTCAGCAAGTTCTCTGTTAATAAGAACTGACAATTGTTTATTTTCCTCTAAGGCATATAAAACTGGGGCGGTAAGATAACCACTAGCAAGATCACTTACAGCAGGTTTTCCAAGTTGTTTATCATTTCCAGTAAAGTCAAGAATGTCATCTACAACTTGGAATGCTAAACCAATATTTTTACCAAAATCGTACAAAGAGGATAAGTTTTCGTCATTAATCCCACTCAAAACTCCAGCTGCCTTGCAACTATTGGCTATCAATGATGCTGTTTTACAATAACTTTTGTTGATATATTTGGAAAAAGATTGAGCCGAATCAAATCTATTTAAATTTTGTTTGATTTCACCCTCTGCTAAATCCATTATTACTCTACTAAGTAATTTAACTACATTTACATTGTCAAGATTTGCTAGGTGCCAACTTGCTTGAGCAAACAAAAAGTCACCAGCCAAAACAGCTACTCTGGTATTAAATCTGCTATGAACTGTATCTACTCCTCTTCTTGTAGAAGCCTCATCGACAACATCATCATGAACTAATGATGCTGTATGAATCATCTCAGTTATCTCAGCAAGCCTTTTATGTTTGCTTGTCAAGCTAAATTCAGGGGATATAGCTTTTGAAATCAATAAAACTATACCAGGTCTCAACCTTTTCCCCCCAGCACTAAAAAGGTGTTCTGCTGCAGCTTGAAGAATTGGGTGACCAGCTCCTATTAGATTTTTCAGTTCAAGAATAAGATCATCAAGATCATTTTCAACTGGTTGTAGTAGCTCTGTTACTGTATTCATGTTTGACCTCTTTTATATCTTAAGGAATCAAACATTACTTCGGAGGTTAACCAACCTAATTTCTTTATTAATTCCAAGCCAAAATTTTACTTTATTGAAAAACTCATC
>CACAQP010000033.1 GCA_902534685.1 uncultured Prochlorococcus sp. | reverse complement strand
ATAGTTATGGATAATTTTTCAACATTAACTATTTTTCTTATAATAACATTTATTTCAAGCTTATATTTTTTATTTAAGGTTACTGCTAATACAAAAAATAAAAATAATTCTTAAAAATTTTAGATTATCGGGTCATCTCTAAGTAATAAAACTGTATGCTTATTTAAGCCATCATTGAACCATTCTTTATATTCATCTAAAAGGCATTTTTTATCAGAATTATTTACTATTTTAATTCTTTTTTTTGCATTATCTAAAGCTACTTTGATACAAATTTTAAAATCTGTTGAATCTTCTTGCATTTGTTTTTATTAATTCTAATAATATAATTTATAAATTCTGTATTACAACTAACAATAATAAGGTTCATTTAATAAGAGTATCAAGCAATACTGAACAATTTTTCCTATATTTGTAATAATAAAATTTTATAAATATTATGTCCTACGAAGCAGGGAGTAAAGAATGTAGACATTTGATTGAAGCAAAAGAAAGTCTTCTTTCAGCAATGCATGCTCTTAGTAATATAAACTCCACAGATGTAATTCAAACACAAATTAAAGAAATATATAACATTTTAGAAAAGATGCACGATAATCGAAAAAAAATAGAATCAGCCTCTAACTATTTTTAATTTTTTAATTAATATAGATCAAAAGTTTTCGAATTGACTTTTCATCTTTTTTACTCTTTTATCTGATAATAAATCTAGTAAAGCATCTAATTGTGCGTGAACTTCCCTTGCTTCACTTATATCTGGCAATAAATCTTCTTTTAAAAGCATTTGATGCATCTCTCTAAGTTCTAACCTTATATATCTAAGGTGGGAACTAACTTCCTCTCTCTTAATTGCACTCATATTTGCTTTTTACTTTTACTATTATACAATATGACGCTTTTTGAATTTCAATATCTTTTATTGAATTTGCAAATTTTAGAGATTTAACAAGAGGTCAATATTTTTTAATTAAAGTATTGTAGGATGTACATTATGAAGAAAAAAAATTCAAAAAAAAATCAAATTAAGTCAAATAAAAAAAATCAACAGTTAGGTCAAACAAAAAATTCTGCAAAATTAGTTCTCTTTGTATTTGGGATAGGTCCAATACTAGGAATAATTTTATTTTTATATAAAAATGGCTTTTTCAATTCGCCAATTTCATAAGTCTTTAGAACTTTTACATCAAAAAAACCTAAATAAAATATAAAAATACTATCGTAATTTTTTTAAAGAAAATATTCTAAATTCTGCCATCTTTCTTGCATTTTCGGGATTAGATATTAAAAAAGGATGGTCGCATAAAAGTTCAAATACTTTATCAATCTTTAATCGTAAATCATCACACTCAATACTTTCCCATTCCTCGTCAAATGACATTGCAAAACTATCAGCATTGTTATAAATTTTATCTCTCATAAGATAATAGTTGATAAGATTTTAAACTTTGAAATTTACTATTGAATTGTAAATTAGGATGATTATATTGGACCATCTATCCAATATTAAAATTTTTTAAAATTAATTCTAATTATCTTTTCTATCCTAGATTTAATTTAGGAATACTAAAGTCAATCAAAATTTTAACAAATTTGACAGAAGTGTTACAATAATGACATATCTAAAGTTTTATGGAAAATAAAGTTAAAAGGATAGGATTTCTTCCCAGGAAAAGGGTACTTGAAATTATTGATGAAATATCTAAAAGCGAATCTATAAGCAGGTCTAAAGTTGTTGGGATATTAGTTGAAGAAGCCTTAGATGCGAGAGGAATTGCAAATTTTGGATATAGCAATATCAGCAAGTCAAATATGTACAAAGCTGATAATTACAAAGATCTCCAAAATGCTAATCCGCACTTTAAAGAAGCTGAAGATGAATTTGTAGATGATAGTGGTTATACAGTTTCTTCTCACAAAACACTAGATCGCTCAATATCCCAAGCAGATATTGAACTAGCAAATAAAATTAATATTCTTAAGGAATCTGGATTAATATAAACTTCATTTAGTATTTATTTAATTTTTTTAATGCAGAACAATCAATCATTGTTTATTCTTAGTGTGAATAATATTCTTTTTAAATTATTCAAATATTAAACACTTTTAATATTAATTTTGTAATTAAATAATGAAAGATATCACATGCCCCTCATGCGGCAAAACATTCCGAATTGATCCAAGCAGCTTCGAAGAAATACTTCTTCAAATTAAAGATGAGGAATTCAACAAACAAGTTAAAGAAAGACTTCTTTTGGCAGAAGAAGATAATAAAAAAGCTTTAGAAATCTTAAAGCGAGAATTAAAAATACAATTGATAGAGCAAAATCGTATTAAAGAGTCTGAGATCCAAGTTCTTAAATCTAACCTAAAAATAGCTGAAGAGAAGAAAACAAATGCCCTAAATGATTTAAAAAATCAAGCTACAAATAAAGTAAATTCACTTAATAATGAAATTAATAAGTTAAGAGATGAAATCAAAAACCAATCTTTAATTTCAGAATTATCTTTAAAAAATAAAGTCAATGACGCAGTCACTAATTTAGAGAAAGAAAACTCATTATTAACAAATTCAATTGAAAAGATAAAACTCGAGCAATCAATTAATGAAAAATTAATTGAGGAAAAGTTTAAAAGCAAAATTAGCGAAAGAGACCTAACTATTAAAGAGCTAAGAGAAATGAAATCGAAATTATCTACAAAGATGGTAGGAGAAACCTTAGAAATACATTGCGAGACCCAATTCAACCTTAATCGTGCATCTGCTTTTAAAAACTCATATTTCGAAAAGGATAATGATGCCTCTTCTGGAAGTAAAGGTGACTATATATTTAGAGAATTTGATGATAATAAAACCGAAGTCGTATCTATAATGTTTGAGATGAAGAATGAAAGTTTAAATGGAACTAATAAAAGAAAAAACGAAGATTTTTTAAAAGAATTAGATAAAGATAGAAGACAAAAATCTTGTGAATATGCAGTACTTGTATCGCTTCTAGAACCAGATAGTGAACTATATAATGCAGGAATAGTAGATGTTTCTCATAGATTCCCAAAAATGTATGTCATAAGACCGCAATTTTTCTTGCCCATCATTTCTCTTCTAAGAAATGCATCTATGGAAACCTTAAAATACAAATCACAAATGGATTTAATGAAACGCGAGAATTTTGACATAACTAATTTTGAAAGTACTCTTGAGCAATTCAAAAATGCAGTTGGTAAAAATGTTTCACTCGCCCAAGATAGATTTAATGATGCAATTTCAGAAATTGATAAATCAATAACCCATTTACAAAAAACTAAGGAAGCTTTAGTTCTCTCAAAAAAACATCTTTTATCTGCTGACAGCAAATCTCAAGATTTGACCGTAAAAAAATTAACTAGAAATAACCCAACCATGAAGAAAAAGTTTAATGATTTAAATAATTTCGAAGGTGAAGTAGCCTAATTAAAAAATTTTTGAAATTAATAATAGTTAAAAATATATTTAATTTATAATTTATAAATATACTATAAATAACAAATTACATAGTAAAGAAAATAATGTCTATCAACACTCCTATTTTCAGTATTGCCAAAGATCTTAATGTCGAAAGTAATAGAATATTATTAGCCTGTAAGAAACTTGGAATCAACGCAAAAGGGGCGGCAAAAAGATTAAATGGAGAAGAATTAGAAAAAATAAAAAATTATTTTGAAAAAGGTAAAAATGTGTCAGATGAAGTGATCAATTTAAATAAAGTTAAAACCAAAAGCAGTTCTGGAAAAACTTTAGAAAAGGTAAAGATAAAATATTTTGCGAACAGACTTATACGCAAATCTTAAATAAAAATAATTTTTTCTAATTAATTAAAGAAATAAGCCACAGAAGAAAAAAATAATAATTTAACATAAGTAAAAATACTTAAAATGAGCATAAGCAAAATTTTAAATTCTCTTGAAAAATCTTGGGTAAGACATGATATTCTCTTAAATATAAAAAATGGGATAGAGACAGATGAGATAGTTAATGAATTTCTTATGAAAAACGAAAGACAAATTAAAGAATTAAATTATTTATTAAGGCCAGAAGATATTGAATTATTAAATCAAGTAGAAAAACTCTCAACTTGCGAATTTAAATTAATAAATGAGATTAAAAATTTAAATTACTCAGAAAATAATGAAAATCATCACATTATGAATAAAAAAAAGATTGTGCCATCTAATAGAGTTTTTTTCAACAAAATTAGTTCATTCATGATTCACTGGAGTAATAAATTTGTAGTTATTGCTTTACTAACAATTTCAGCCATAGCTTTATCAAAACAAGCGTGGGCATAATTAGCTAAATTAACTTCATTGTTAGAGATGTAGTTTTGAGAACTAAACAAGAATATTTAATTAGATATAAAGATGGAAATCTTTATTGTGAACTTGCTGATATTTGGATTGATCCAAGCAAGCCAGTAAAAAAGGCATTAATAACTCATGCACATTTTGATCACTTTACATTTGGCTGTGAAGAATACTTTTCTACTAAGGAAACTGCGATACTTCTTAAAGAAAGAGTTGGAGAAAATATCAAAATTAAGACTTTTGAATATGGAGAAGAATTTAAGATAAATGGTATTAATATTTCTTTTCATCCATCCGGTCACATCCTTGGATCTAGTCAAATAAGGTTTATTTTTGCTGAGGAAAAATGGCTAATTTCAGGTGACTTTAAGCTTCAAAAAGATCAGACTTGCAAACAATATGAAATAGTAAAAACTGATTATTTAATAAGCGAATGTACTTTTGGTTTGCCAATATTTAAGTGGGATAAATCAAATAAAATAGCAAATGATATTTCAAAATGGATAACTAATTCACCAGAAAAAACTTCTTTACTTTTCTGCTATTCACTTGGAAAAGCTCAGAGATTGTTAAACGAAATTAGTCAAACAAATTTTAAAGGCAGTATTTATTCTCATGGCAGTATTCACAAAATGAACAATATTTATAGGGGACTTGGAATTGATATTAAAGATACTATAAAAATTGAAAATAAAAAAAAGATAGATGAACTTAAAGGAAGTCTAATATTATTACCGCCATCTTTAAGTAAGGGTTCTTATTTAAAAAATTTCAAAAACATACAAACAGCTTTCGCGAGTGGATGGATGTCAATAAGAGCTCTAAGAAAAAGATCAGGATATGATAAAGGATTCGCAATCTCTGATCATGCGGATTGGGATGGAATTCTGGAAGTAATAAAAAAGTCTGAAGCAAAAAATGTATTTTTTCATCATGGAGATAGTGAAGCTTTAAGTAAATATTTAGTTGAAAATGAATCAATAAATGTACTTTTATTCAGTAAATAAATTATGAGCTTAAAAAAGTTTTCAGAATTATTTGGTGATCTAGATTCAATTAATAGTACAAATAATAAAATTGAAGTTTTAAAGAATTATTTTTTATCTAATGATCCAATAGATAATTCATGGGCAATATATTTACTAACTGGAAAAAGTAGTAAGAGATTTATTAGTGGAAGGTATTTAAAAAATCTTTTTTCTCAAATATATAAATATCCTCAATGGTTAATTGATACATGTTATTTGAAAGTTGGTGATTCTGCTGAGGTAATAACGTTATTACTTAAAAATAAAACTAACTCTAAAAAAAAGAAATTATCAAATATAAGTCTCAATGAATTACTAAGTGAAACAATACCTGAATTATCAAAACTTAATGAGGAGGAGAAAAATTTAGAAATTAAAAATCTTTGGGAAACATTACCTGAAGATAACCATCTTATTTTTAATAAAATTCTTACAGGAACTTTTAGAGTAGGAGTCTCTATCGGATTAATCACAAAATCAATATCAAAACTAATTAATATTGAGGAAGAGATTATTTCTCATAGGTTGATGGGTGATTTTAAACCTTCAATTGATTCATATAAATTGTTAATAAACAAGAATATCAATCTTCAAGAGTTAAATTCCAAACCATTTCCATTTCTTCTGGCAAATACTATTGAAGATAAAATCTTCAAAAATTCAATAAATGATTTTCAATTTGAATGGAAATACGACGGTATAAGGATGCAATTAATTAAAAGATCAGGCAATGTTTCGTTATGGACAAGAGGGCAAGAACTAGTAAATGAATCTTTCCCAGAATTAGTAGAGAAAATGTCACCTATAAAAGATGATTTTGTTCTTGATGGGGAATTATTAGTTTGGGATTTTAAAGAACAAATTGCCTTTGATTTTTCTTTACTTCAAAAAAGAATAAATAGAAAGTCTCCTACTAGATCAATCCAAATAAAATATCCAATTATTTTTATTGCTTATGATCTTTTAGAGATTAATGGGAGAGATATAAGAGAAATTAAATTAGAAAATAGAAGAATTAAGT
>CACAQP010000032.1 GCA_902534685.1 uncultured Prochlorococcus sp. | reverse complement strand
ACTCTCGATTATTAAAGAAAATTATTTTGATGCTTTTACTATTGATTTATAAATATATAAATGGCAAATTTAATTTAGGAATAAAGAGGTAAATAAAGATGTTTAAAAAGAAATATAACCAATTTAATAACTTAACCAATAAATCAAAGTTAGATCAGGTTTTATGGTTTATAGAAAATTATTTGCCACAGAAGAAAGATCGAGGTGTTCAAAAAAAATTGTATATGGATAATCTAGAACCAGAGACTATTAAGAAATTCTCAAAATTAGCCTCTATGCTTTCTAAAACGTTATTTCCAACTACAAAAAATACGATAATCTCTTTTACCTTTGGTAATTGGGACTTGCCTTACCTGAAATTGCTCAAGAAAATAGGTATAGCTAAGTAATAAAATTTTTATGGACTAAGAAAAGATTTATACTGAAAATAGAGATAAGTAAAGAGTATGAAGTCTCAATGAGCTCTTTTCGAAATTTGAGAAACATTACTCACTTTACAAAATAATTACAATTGCTAAGTTTAAAATAAGAGATCTACTTATTATGTTTCTAAATTATCTGCCTAGTGAGATGGTTGAAGTGGTTGGTTTAACAATGATTTTTTCATTTCTAGTTGGAACTATATTAATTTTGTTATTTACATCAGATCAGGCAAATACAAAGAATCTATATTTAAAGAAGGCAAAATAAACTTAAATAATTTATGATTATAAGGCCTATTTTTAAATAAAATTAACTCGCAGGTGCATAACATAAATTTTAATATTGAGATATAAATAAATTCAAAATTATGGGCGAAGCTAAAAGAAGAGAAGAATTAGGATTACCACCAAGACAAAAAAAAGTCGAATTAAATAAATCTGATAGATACATTTCATGGCTTCCAATTACTAAATCAAGAATTAAGAAATACCCATATATGGGTATAGCAACAATGGCACTTGGAGCGATAATTTTCTTAGTAAGTGGTGGCGCAAATAGTATTAATTAGTTAGATTTTGGCTAGGTTTAGAATATATCTAAGATTTTTTTTGTAATAGTTTAACGCCAGATATTATTGAGATTGTTGAAGCTATACCAAGAAATATAGAGTAAAATGGTTGCAAATTAATAATCCCAAAATTACCAGTATGGCATTTTATTAACCAGAAAGCATCTATTCCTAGTGGTTGAAGAATACTATAAATAGTCCCAGATACAATAGTTATAAGTAAAGGGATTGATGAAATTGCGGTTATTTTTCTGTGAATTTTTCTTTGATTTGTTTTAAATTTTTCCATCTATTTCCTCAAATAGATATGTAATTCTTTTTCGTTTTTGCATGGCATCCATTTATCTTGATTCTTATGTATTCCTTCGCAACCAAGTTCTAAAGATCTATTTTCGGCATCCTCTTCAGAAAAAAATGTGCCCCTCATATGTGCATGTGAATAACTATTGAAATTTAGAGATAAGGAAAATAAAAAAATAAAAAATTTAAAATTTCTAAGAAAAATATGCATTATTTCAAATTAAGTATTTGTATTAAGGAGAGATTCTATCAAAAATTTTTGTTTTGCCAGTTTTACTAAATGAAACTACTTCGTAGTTTTCATAATCATGAGAGTGCGAGTCGTGAGAATGCGTTTCCATTCCTGGAGAGCCAAGTGGCATGCCAGGAACTGTTATTCCATTGATATTTGGTTTTTCTCTAAAAAGTTTGTTGATTGATTCAATCGGGACATGTCCTTCAATCGTATAGTTAGCTATTTGAGCAGAGTGACATGATCTCAAATTATTAGGAATTTGATATTGGTTTTTTATTACTGAAACATCTTCAACAATATTATCAACAACTTCTAATCCATTATCTCTTAAATGATTGATCCATTTTTTGCAACAACCACATGATGCTGATCTGTAAGAAACAACTTTTGGGTTATCCATATTTTCTTGAGTTCTTGCAATAGTATTATGAGCGTCGGTTGTATTTGTAAAAAGAATTCCAGAAAAAATTAGATAGTTTAAAAATCTCTTTTTAGAAAGTATTTTATAATGTGCCATACTAATCAAGACCACTAATTCTTAAGCTTAAATTAACCATAATTGATAATTTATAAAAATGCTATTTAATCAAAATCAAAAAACTCATAATTGCCATTAAAAGATTTTCTATAAAACTAATAATTCCTAAAGGAGTTTTTGAATATCCACCAATACATGCACAATTTAATTTTAATTTATCCAAATAAACAGCCTTAAATACTGAAATCATTCCAGAAATCCCTAAAACAAGGGCAATAAAAATAATTGAGGAGGGTGGAGAAGTGTTAAGAAAACTTATTCCTATTAATAATTCGCAAAAAGGATAAATATATATCCAGCTATTAAATTGAGAAGATATTAAATCATATTTCTTATAACTTGTTCCAAAAGCTTTAATATCCATAAGCTTGAGCATCGCTAAAAGACAAATTGATATCCCCATAAAAATTTGGAAACTTTTAAGCAATGAAATTGTTATTAGAAATGAAGTACCAAAGACTGCAATTAAAGGGGTAAATATCTTAACTTTCATTTTTAACTTTTAAGGATAGAGTCACAAATGCTAGATGGATTTGCTTGTTTAACTATTTTTAGTATTTTCATGAGCTTGTCTCGATCAATTTGATGTTTTAAATATTTAATACATAGATTTTTTTCTTGATATACCTCTGCTATTGGAGCAATCTTTAAAGCAATAGCAAAAGTACCGATAACTAAAAGAATGTTCGTAGCTAATCGAATGTTTGGTCTGAAATTTGATCTCATTCGTATTTTTTATTTTGGCCTAAAACTTCCCTCAAATATATATCTTTTAACTCTTCATTGTAGCCATTTTCGTTTATAAATTTCTCTAATTCCTTTAGCTCTTTGCCTGACATTAAGCAGCTTTGGAGATGTTATTTTTCATTTCTTCAATTTTATTGATTAATTCATCTAACCATTCGGTATTATTTTCGGATCTTTTCTGAAAATATGAGATTTTTGGTTGGTTGATTTCTAGTGTCTCATAATCTCCACTCATAAATTCCCCCTAAAATTATACTTAGCATAAGTTATCTAGATTAATTATGCTCATCAATAGGCTCTAATACTTATTCGTTATTTGATGTTGGCAACAAGTTCATTATCTAAATAATATAAATATCAAGTATTTATTACTCAAAAATATGGCTATTAAGAGTTAGAAAAAAGAATTGAGATTTTAGAAAATGAAGTGCAACATCTAAAAGCTATTCTGCAGTATCAGATGAGAAATAAGAAAAAGTGAGTTATTAAAGAGGCACAGTTATAATTATTTGCTGTTTAGTTAGTTGTTGATTGGAAGTTTTGACTACTCAATATTCAAACTTAAAATTAAAATAAAGGCGATAGTTTTATTTTGAAATATTTAACCTTGTATATCTTGTATATTGATATTTAGGATAAATTTGTTTCTATATGTATGGATATATATAAGTATTTAAAATGATTAACTCAATAGCTATTCCATTATTAGTATTAGGCATTTTAATTGCTTACAAAAGATTAAAAAGAAAGAAGAGGCAATTTCATGCTCCACCTTCAAATCAGCTTCCTAGTTGAGGATTAAATTCTATCTTCGTCTTCTCCATAAGGATTGTATCTAATATCCCAAATTAGAACTAAAGCTATGGATAATAACAATAAACCAAAAATAACTTGAGAAGGTGGAAATATCATAAATTCAATTTAACAATTATCCATATTATTTGCTTGTAGAAATTTAAAGGGTAAGCAATTTTGTTAAGTACTAAATGTTTTAAATAATATGTTTTTGAGAAATCCAATCTCTCAATGATATTTCTTTATTGATCAAAGAATTTTTTCTAAAAAAAAAAGGGCGTTAGCTTCGCCCCAACTTTAAAAGGAGGATAATCCCCATCACCTGACCTTTTATAAAATCTTAGCACTACATATGGTGTTTGTAAGTAATTTAAAATACCTATTGATGGGGTTGTTAGTTCTTAATTAATTTGTCATTATAGGAGTCCCCATCACCTAGGCTCGTAAGAGTCTTTTTTTTTGGTTTTTTTTGCATCATTTTGGTTTAATTTTTTTAATTAGTGTTTAAAGACTTTTTATTTAATTTTTAAATTCGATAATTAATAATTAGATATAAATTATTTTTGTTAATGCAAACATACATCGTTCACTGGCAATTCCCAGATCAAGAAAGTCATATGCAAGGTGCTGAAGCTTTCGCCGGTTTTGTTGAAGGAGGTTGCGAAGGTGATGAATTTGATGGGTTTAAAGTTATTAATCGAGTAGTAAACCCTGAAGGGGCTAATGGTTGGGCAATTGTTGAATCTTCAAACCATCAGAACATTTGGAAATGGAGTAATATCTGGGTCGATAATTTTGGAGTAGAAATTGAAGTTACACCAGTTTTAACAGATCGTGAATTTCTCTCTGTCCACAAAGAAATTGCAGCAGCATGCGATTAGTGGTTAATTTTTCAATGATTGACTGTAGATGTAAAATTGAGTGACAAAACTTGTTTTTTATGGAACAATTTTCTTCTTAAGAAAATGAAAGTCAATACAATTTAGTAAAAATACTTTTAGCTGAACCTGAAAAGTATAAAGATGCAATTGATTCAATTAAGAAAGATATTGCTTATATACCGATAGAGCTTAAATAACTTGAGGAAGAGAATAGTACCTTTTGAATGAAAAACTATATATTTAAAACTAACCAAGAGAATCTAAGTCTCTTCTATGGTGAACTGTATTGGCTTCATTACTTGAGATTTTCTGTTCTCTCATTAAATCAGCAATAGTTGGAAAATCTTTTTCATTTTCAAGATTTGTTGAATTTTTTTCTTGGATTGCAAATTGTGCTCTTTTAAAATTCATGATTAATTACCTCAAAATTTTTGTTGGATTCTGATTACAGAACCTGGATGGTCATGTAGGTAAGAGTTGAACTCTTTTGCCAACATCAAGCAATCGTATGCATCGCGAGCATAAATGCCAACTTGATGTGTATTGTTTGATGAATCTTTGTAACTCAAAACATATTTATTACAAGATTTGATAGGAGTTGAAGGCATTTAACTTATTACTATTACTACTAGGTTCTAACTAGTTAAGTTCTGCAATCGACTTGCAAAGATGTACGGTTTGATGTACAAAAATATACGGATAAAAGGACCAACAAATATATTTAGAAATGGATACAATGTACAAATTTTATTTTTATATACAAAAAATATACTTTCTCTCGATTGAAGCTTAAATTTAGAGCCAGAAATTTATTGCCATTTATACAAAGCTAGTATTATTTGGCACTTGTTTTTTAGTTATATCTAATTTCTTCTGTAGTTGACATGTAATGAGAACTACAAAAAGAATTTGCTCACTATTTGACTAATTTAAAAAAATTTATTTCTTGTATTAATTAAAGAGTTAATATTAAATTACCAATAAATTAAAAAATTGCCTCTTACTGATCATCTTACTCAAATAACAAATGTTCTGGTAATTGGCTGTGGGGGGGCTGGTCTAAGATGCGCAATCGAGGTTAAAAAAACTGGTCTTGATGTTTGCATTCTTGGCAAAAGACCGAAGACTGACGCTCATACCGTCTTAGCGGCAGGAGGCATTAATGCTGCTTTAGGTAATTTAGATAAAGAAGACTCATGGGAGCAACACTTTATTGATACTTATTTGGAAGGTTACGGCATTGCGGATCCTTTAAAGATAGAAATAATGGCAAAAGAATCACCATCTCTAGTGCAAGAAATTGATAAATGGGGAGCAAATTTTGCAAAATTAAAAAATGGTGAACTTGATCAAAGATTTTTTGGTGCTCATAAATATCGTAGAACTTGTTATTCAGGAGATTTTACTGGTTTATCAATTTTAAAAACTCTTTTAAAAAAATCAGATGAGTTAAATATTCCTATTTATGACAATCAGTATGTAACTGAGTTATTAATAAAGGGAAATACCTGCTTTGGAGCAATGTCCTTTAATTTGTCTACTTCAGAGAGGACTGTGCATTTTGCTGATGCTGTTATTTTATGCACAGGTGGGCACACAAGACTATGGAAAAAAAGTTCATCAAGAAAAAATGAAAATACTGGTGATGGTTATTATTTGGGTCTAAAAGCAGGATGCGAATTGATAGATATGGAAATGGTACAATTTCACCCTTCAGGAATGGTTTTACCTGAAGAAATTGAAGGTACTTTGGTTACAGAAGCAGTAAGAGGTGAGGGAGGAAAGTTAATAAATAATAAAGGCGAAAGATTTATGAAAAAGTATGATCCGAATAGGATGGAATTATCAACAAGAGATAGAGTCGCAGTTGCTAACTATACAGAAATAATTGAAGGCAGAGGAACAAAAAATGGAGGTGTTTTTCTTGATATAAGCCATAAAAGTAAAGAGTTCATTATTGAAAAATTGCCAAGCATATACAGACAATTTCTTGAAACTCAAATGCTTGATATTTCAAAATCACCAATGGAGGTTGCACCTACTGCTCATTATTCTATGGGTGGAATCTTAGTTAATCCAGAGAATTTGTCTACTTCCATAGCAGGTATTTTTGCTGCTGGAGAGGTTGCAGGAGGACTTCATGGTGCTAATCGTTTAGGAGGTAATTCTTTGGCAGAAATAATTATATTTGGTAAACGTGCTGGTATCGCAGCTTCAAAATATTCTAAAAATATTGATCAACAATTAAGGTCAAATAAAGCTATTACTATTGCGCATGAAAATATTAATAAGCACATTAAAAATGGGGATGAATTAGTTAGGCCTCTTCAAAATGAGTTGAGGTTAATAATGTGGAAATATTGTGGTGTAATTAAAAATGAAGACTTACTCTTAAAGGGGTTATCAAAAGTTGAAAGTATCAAAAATAAACTTAGTGACATTGACGTGAGAATAGATCAATATAATTCTGAGGATCTAGTATTGATTTTTGATTTGCAATCTTCTTTGTTGAGTGCAAAAGCGACAATTATTTCAGCACTTAATAGAAAGGAGAGCAGAGGCGCGCACCAAAGGAGTGATTTCCCAAAGTTAGATCCTCTATCTCAATTTAATTGTTTAGTAAGTATGGATGATAATAGTGCTTTAAAAATCTCTAGAGTACCTTTAAAAGAATTAAAAGAGGAACAAAAAATAATTATTTCAAAAGCAAAAAGAGAAGAAGATATTAGTAATAAACTGCTTGAATAATTTGAAAATTCGATATTAAATTGCATTAAAATTAAAATTAATAAAAGATAAATAAAAATAAATAAATAAATTAAAAATAAATAAATAAATTAAAAATTCTTTGACCACCTGTTGAGCAAATTTTGACTAGCAATATTTATTAATAGCCTCAGAATTACTGATATTAAATTAATCTGATCGATATGAAAATAAACTGAATTATCTTTCCTATAAGCTCATATCAATAAAAGTATATTTTATTGCGTCTCTTTATTTAAAGATTAATTTGCGTTATTTTGACTTATCCGACTACCAAAAACTGTTTCTAAGAGGTTACGATTGTGGGTAAATTTTTTGAGAAGAACTTAAGTCTTGTTCTTTTAGCCATTAATGGTTTTTTCTTATTCTCTATATCAAGTAGTTTAGAAGAATCCGGCTCTTATCACTCAGATATAAAAGCTTGTGCAAAGATGAAGGCTTTCTCTAGCAATAAAGACTCATCTAAGTTGTATCAACAAAAAGCTGCTTTGATTTCAGGAGTAGAAACTGAGCATGTTAGTGAATACTGTAAAAAGTTGACTCAACAAAATATATTTTGACATGGTAAGTAAAAAGTTTTACAAAGTTATTTATCTCAGAATATTGCCAATTTTTGTTTTGGGATTTTCTCTTGGAGTTGTTTCAATTTGGCCTGGAATTATTTCTGGAAACAGTAGAAAATGTTTTTTTTGATATTCTTAAAGATGGGAGCGATGGCGATATTCAATTAAAAACGATCCTCTCAGTTAAACCAAACTATTTATTAAAAATTAAAAATACTAGAAATAAATATTTTAAGATTTTGCTAATTGGAGATTCCTGTTTTAGGAA
>CACAQP010000031.1 GCA_902534685.1 uncultured Prochlorococcus sp. | reverse complement strand
AAAAGAATGGAGGTCTTCAATAGCTCATGTTCCACAAAATGGTTTTTTATGTGAAGGAACAATTAAATCAAATATTATTTTTTCTCAAAAAGAGAAAAAGATTAATCAAGACTTACTTAAAGAAGTAATAGAAATATCAATGCTTTCAGATTTTATAAAATCTTTACCATTAAAATTAGATACTAAAGTTGGAGAAAGAGGAGTTAAAATTAGTGGAGGCGAAAGACAGAGAATTATAATAGCTAGGGCTTTATATAAAAGAGCATCAACTTTGATTTTTGATGAGGCAACAAGCGCACTTGATAAAAATACTGAATTGAAATTGATTAATTCATTAAATGGCTTAAATAAAAATTTTACTTTTTTATTAATTACGCACAGAAGTGAAATACTCAGTCTTTGCAATAAAGTTTATAAATTAGAAAAAGGTAAATTACTTAAAGTGCGTTAGAAATAAGAGATTTTTTTCTTTATTTTTTTGAATCTTGATCTGAATTTATAAGATCTCATAAAAGATTCTATAAAGTTAATAATATTGATTAAATTATATTTCTTATTTTCATAAGTTGTATATATTAAAATATTGTTTTTAGGAAATAAATTTTTATGTTTAGAGATGATTTTGTATGCCTCATTAGAACAAAAAAACAACTCAGAAAAAGTAATAATATTTAAATCTTTTTCTTTAAAAATCGATTCTAATATTTTTAAATCTTTCCCATACCAATTTTCTGTTGTTGGCAATGAAAATTCTAATTTATTTTCATTACAAAAATCTTTAGCTTGCTTTGTTTGAGTTTTGAGGGGTATTTTTAATCCATGACAATCTCTAGGATTTACATAAATTACTGTTTTCATAATTCTAGATTTTTTATTAATTTAAATGCATTTAAAGTTGAAT
The DNA here is from genome assembly GCA_902534685.1 of uncultured Prochlorococcus sp. Taxonomy (GTDB): domain Bacteria; phylum Cyanobacteriota; class Cyanobacteriia; order PCC-6307; family Cyanobiaceae; genus Prochlorococcus_A. The sequence continues at coordinate 7,551 of CACAQP010000031.1, read as the reverse complement.
TAGAAAAGCAAAGGTCCTTATAGTAAATACCAAATTGTCTATCTGGGACTTTATCTTCCGCATCCGGTGAAAACCAATTTTTAATTCTAACATTAATAGAAATTCTTGTTTTGCTTGTATTATTTATTTGATTACCATGAAAATAATTTGGATCGAATAATACAATATCTCCTTTTTTAACTTCTATAAAATCTCTGTTATTTTGATATTCAATAAACATACTATTTGATAAAAATGCATCAGTTAAAGGGATCCAGATAACAATTTGGAAAGGCGAATCTCCTGATCTGAAATCGATATGTTTTTCAAGCACTGAAGAGTGATCATTTGGCATTTGAATACTTAAATTTAATTTAGTTTGAATAGCTAGATCACATCCAAGGATATCGTGAATTTTATTTTTTATTGAGTGGTAAATGATTTTTTCCCATTCATTTATAAGATTTATCTGTTTAAAACAATTTAATCTAATTTTATTTATATTTTCCGAATTGCAAAAAAGATGCAATTCATCCAAATCACTTATATCTTTTGAAAGATCTTTAAAGATGGATTTTTTAATTACTTTTATAAAAATATTGATATTATCTTTTATCCCTTCATTCATTATTAAGTAAGGCTTTTCTTCATTATTAAATGAATCAATAATAATTGGTTTTTGCATTTTAATTTCTGATTTTTGGATTTATTTTTTTGTTGTGCATACATGTAGATTCAATAAATTCACTATTTTTTAAATAAGAAATTGCTTTTTCTTCATAATCTGTAGATTTATATTGATTTGAATTTATATTTTTAAATAGACTATTCAATATTATTAAAAACCATTTGTATCTATATATAGGAAGAATAATAAGTACTCTTGTTAAGCAATTTTTAAATGAATTTAAAGAATTTATAAAATTAAGATTGCTCATTAAAAGATCATCCTTAACTAGATTATCCGGGTGAATTAGTAAATCGCAAATAGTTTTGGCAGGATCATCCAAACCAGCATATTCATAATCAAATGTAAAAATTTTCGAATCTTTTATTAAAACATTATGAATGCCAATATCAGATTGTGAAAAAATTTTTTTATTATTTTCAAGCTCTTTATCAATATCTAATTGATTTTGTATGAGAGATTCTAAATAAATATCCATATCAATTTCAATCTTATCATTTATTAAATTTATAATGGAGCTATTTTTGAATTTATAATTAAGGTTATTAATTTTTTTTTTAAATTCAAAAAGTCTTTTCTTTAAAATTTTAAAATGATTTCTTATTGAGAAAACACCTTCAGCAGCTACAAGAATATTTTTTTGATTATAGTCCGCTAGATAATTTTGCATATTGTCAATATAATTTGCCATGTTCAATATAAATATGTTGCCAGGAGATGCTTTTTCACCATCAATTTTTGACATTATAAAGAAAGAATTTGAATTATTAATAAAATAGATTTTTGGGACATACTTAAATTGAACCGCATTCAATAAATTTATTGCACAAGTTTCTCTCTTAAATCTTTCAATTTCATTAGATTTATAAAACTTTAATATTGATTCTTTTTCTTTATACTTTATAAGATAAGTTACACCATTTAAAGAATCAGTTAATTTTCTTATTACCTTTATATCTTTAAAGCTGTTAAGTTCTTGATACATAATAATTAAAAGGTATATTCACTAAATTCATTCCATTTAGTAATTCTTTTTTCACAACATCCCTCAAAAGAATTATTAGGGTCATAAAGTACAGATTTTATACCTAATGGCAACTTATTTATAATAGTTGGTAAATCGTCAAAAAAATATTGGCAATTAAGTTTTTTTATTCGATTAATTTTTTCTTCAATACTAGATTCAAAATAAATATTTTCTTGATCAAACAAATCCTCATTATTTGATTTAAGTTTATTTTTTATCCATTTTCTTGCAGAATCTCTTAGGTTAACTTTTTTTCCAATATAAGGATATTGAGTTTTATGGCTTATGATTATTAGCTTATTTGAGCTTTGTTTTTTTAAATTCAATAGAAATTCAACTATACCAGAAGTTGGATTTGCAAGTTGAATTTTCTCTCCATAAACTAATCCTTGAATTCTTGTGAATTCATTCGCCAATCCTTTCGCATTAAGGAATGATTTTACAGAGTTCTTATCTTTATTTAATGATTTTGGTACTAATTTTTCATGAAGCGCAACTTTAAAAAAAATATCTTGATAATCAATAATAGTGTTATCAAAATCAAATCCATAAATCATATTTTTAATAAAGTAATTTTTTGATTGTGGAGCTATCTAGTCCTAATTCTTTGCGAATGTAATTTTGTTTTCCTAATTTATGTATAAATTTATCTTCAACACCTAATCTTATTATTTTTGGAGTATTTATTTGGTTGTCGTTTTTCCATTCTAAAATCGCGCTACTTAATCCCCCAATTTTTGAGTGCTCTTCAAGTATTATCCATTTTTCAAAGTTTCTTTCAGACATTTTCTTTAAAAATTTTGTATCAAGAGGTTTTATTGATCCCATGCTGGCCACACAAGTATTAAATTTGTTTTTTTCATAATCGCATGCTTCTAGAGCTTCAGAAATTATTGGACCTATACCAATAATCAAGTTTTTTGTGCCTTCTAGTAATATATTTGCTTTTCCTATTCCTAAAGTTTTAATTCCTTTTGTAATGATTGGCTCTCCTTTCTTACCAATTCTTATGTATGTGGGGCTGTTATTATTTAAAGCCTCATTAATGAAAACAACCAATTCATTGCTATCACAAGGCGCTAAAACTTTTATATTTGGAATTGATCTTATTATTGAAATATCATCAAGTGAATGGTGAGTGGCACCTAACTCTGCGTATGATAGACCAGATCCAGTCCCTACAATAATTATTGGAACATCATGGTATGCTGCTCCAATTTTAATTTGTTCTAAGCATCTTAAAGTTGTAAATGGAGTTATTGTATAAACAATAGGTCTAAGGCCAGATAAAGCTAATCCGGCTGCTACGCTCATCATACTTCCTTCTGCAATTCCGCAATTGTAAAAACGGTTTGGCGAAATATTTTTAAACTCATCAAACATTCTATTACCTATATCACCAGAAAGTAAGATAAGGTCTTCATTCCTTTTCGTTAGCTCTGTTATTTCTTTAGCGAAAGCAGCTCTCATAATTATTTAAGTTCTTTTAAAGCATTTTCTAATTCTTTATCGTTAGGAGTGCGATAATGCCAATTATTATCATCTTCCATGAAGCTTATACCTTTGCCCTTGATAGTATGAGCAACTATAGCACTAGGTTTAATATTATTACTTTTTGCATCTCTGAAGGCTTCAGAGATTTCGTTAAAGTTATGACCATCAATCTCGTTAACATGCCAACCGAAGGATTCCCATTTGTCTATTAAGGGTTCTAATTTGAAAATTTCATTACTTTTCCCGGTTGCTTGCCACTTATTATAGTCAACAATAATTGTCAAACTTTCAACTTTTTGGGATGCGGCTAGCATAGCAGATTCCCAGATTGAACCTTCATTACATTCTCCGTCACTGAGTAATGCATAACATCTATTTCTTATACCCTTTATCCTTGAAGCGAGTGCCATACCTAATGCCATTGGCATTCCGTGACCTAATGAACCAGTTGCTGCCTCTATTCCATTTATTAAGCCAGGCTTTGGGGGATGTTCATGAAATAAACTTCCATTTTTGCCAAATTCATCAAGATCTTTTTTAGAGAAAAATTTCTTCTCAGCTAATACTTGAAAAAGTGCTGGAGCTCCATGCCCCTTGCTAAGAACAAATTTATCTCTTGATTCATTATTGGGATCAAAAGGATCAATTTTTAATTCCCTCCAATAAAGATATACTAAGATGTCTAGGCATGATAAACAGGATCCTAAATGAGGTATTTTTGCTCCATGTGAAGTTTCTATGATTTTTCTTCTTAAAAGAAGACTTATTTTTTCTAGTTCTTCAAATTTATTTTTAATCATTTGATTAATTTTGAAATTGATCTAAATTATTTTCAAAGAAATTTTAATTAGTTTTATTTTTAACTTTTGTGCTTATAAGTCCATGGTAGCTTTACTAGTTTATTAATATTTTTTTTAACCCAATTCATTGTCATTTTGAGACCTTTTTCTAATTTGATATTATCATGCCAGTTAAAATTATTTCTTAGAGAGGAGCTATCAAGCAAATAGCTTTGATCTTTTCCTAATCTTTCTTCTGATATTTGCACTATATCCTCAAATTGAACATTATTTTGTTGGCAAATTTTAATAACTAGGTTTTTTATACTTATTTTTTGAGTAGTAGAGATATGCCAAGAAGTTCCAATTTTAGCATTATCTATTATTTTTAAAAGAGCTGATGAAACATCTTTAATGTGTATAAAGGATCTTTCCGAATTCCCTCCTCCATCAAGGTAAATAGGTTTTTTTGTTAATACGCTTAGCATAGTTCTAGGAATTATCCTATAAAGTTGCTGGCCCTCTCCATAAACATTTGCCGCTCTTGTGAAAATTACTGGAAAGTTATAAGCCTTATAAAAACTCATTAAGTGCAAATCACAAGAAGCTCTGCTTACTGCATAAGGTGTACTAGGAGCAAAATTAAAATTCTCAGAAATCCATCCATCATCGGTACTTCCATACACTTCAGGAGTTGTAAAGTGAATATATCTTTTTATAAATTTCATTTTTCTTAGTTCATCATGTAATGCAATTTGAGATATTAGATTTGTTTTATACCAATCAATTGGTTTTTTCCAACTTTCTGCAACCATTCCTTGAGCAGCAAAATTTACAATATAAGTTGGTTTGAACTCATAAATTATCTCTATTAATTTATTCAAATCCAAGTTTAAGTCGAGTTGTTTAAAATTGAAATTTCTTATTGATTCCTTTTTAATAAAGTTATCTCGATCAAGCCATTTATATGGTAAAAAAACACTATTTAGTTCAGGGGACCTGCTTATTCCCATTACTTTATGATTATGACTTAAAAGTATATCTATAAAACTTGATCCACTAAAGCTATTACTACCTAAAACAAGATATTTTTCGTTATTCATTTCAAGTTCGTTTATTAAGCATTTAATAATAATAAATTAATTTATCTCTATTTAATAAATTTTTAGTTTTAAAGTTTAATTAAAATTTATTAATATTCTGCCTGAGGTTTCACCATTTTGCATCTCTTTTACAGCTTTATTGATATCTTCTAATTTGTAATTTTTACTTATGAGTGAATCCATATCAATTTTATTTGAATTGATGTGGTTTAAGTATCTTGGTATGTCTTCATCAGGTTTACATTCTCCACCATGCGATCCAGTTATGATCTTCCCAAAATGTAAAGGTAACGAAAATATATTTATATTTTCTCCTTTAACTGGTACCCCCACTAATATTAGCCTGCCATCGTTTTTTACTATAGAAAACCCTTTTTCTATTATTTTGGGCTTACCAGTATTATCTATAAAAACATCAAGATTTTTTTTACCTAATATTTTTTCTATTGAAGAAAATGCATCTTCATTTTTACTGTTGATTATATGAGTTGCACCAATTTTTTTGGCAAGTTTAAGTCTATTATCAAAAACATCTACTGCAATTATGGGATATGCAGAATGCGATAAAGCTCCTTGGATCATGCTTAAACCAATCCCTCCCGAGCCAAAAATAACAATTGACTCACCAATTTTTAATTTTGCATTATTTTCAATTACTCCAAATCCTGTCGTAATAGCGCAACCAAGTAATGATGCAATAGAGGGTTTTGTATCTTTTGGTATTTTCGTACAACGATTCTCACTTACTACAGCATAGGAATTAAATGTGGTTACCCAACCAGCATTTAAAATTTTATTATTCCATGAATATTTAGGAGGCTCTGATTCTATACCGGAACCTTTTTTCCAATGAAGAACAACTTTGTCTCCTTCTTTTAGCTTCTTAACACCTGGACCAATTTGTAGGACTTCAGCACAACCTTCATGACCTAATAAATGCGGTAGGTATTTATCTTTCCCTTTGGCGCCGGTGATTTCTCCAAGTTGTGATCCGCAAATTCCGCTCAAATCTAATTTTACTAGAATTTGCCCAATTAATAGTTGATCGGGTAGATTTATGTGATCAACTATAAGTGGATTATTTTGTCCTACTAAAATTGCAGCTTTGGAGAATTTGATTTTTGTATGTATCATAATTTTGCTTTCTATTCAAAGAAAATAAAAGAATAATTACCATCATAATTACATTTTTTAAACCACCATTTCCATTCTTCAGGATTATTAAATGCTTCACAAGTAACTTGCCAATATAACAAATTTGTTTTTTCGTACTCGTTTCTATAACTTTCAACACATAAATATTTATTTTTTTTGCTAACTCTTACCATCTCTTTTATTGATTTCTCTAACTGAAAACAATATAAGTTGTGAAAAGTATTTATTGAAATTACAAGATCAAAGTATTTATTATCCCAAGGTAAGTTACAAGAAGAACCTATAGTAAGATTTTTATTTATTTCTTCTTTTGAATTTTTTATTGCGTATTCAGATATGTCAATTCCATAAATATCAGATTTTGGAAGCAGTTTTTTGAATTCGTATAGTAGAAAACCTTTACCACAGCCAATATCCAAAATTTTAGAGTTAGGCTTTAATGAATAATAATCTATCATTTTTTTTGCTACTTTTTCCCATCTGCCAGGAATATATTTATAACCACCATAGTTAATTCTTCTATCTCCGTCCCAGTAATCATAATCGTATTTTTTTGCTAATATTGCTGCCTCAGCTTTTGGATATATAGGATCATTAACCCTAGCAAGATAGTCTCTATTAGTACTTTTATGTAGGACACTCATGAAGTCAATTTCTTGCATATGATTTCTAGTAATTTTTACTTTAAAATAGCTTTGTCATTCGACATTATTTTTAAAAAATTAAAGATATTTAAAAAACGAAACATCGTTCATAATTGTGTAATAAACCTCATAAGTTAAAAAAGCAAAAGGTAGTAAATTAATAAATTTAAATTTATCTATAGACGCAATATAAATTATAATATAAAGCAAAAAGTTATATTGCATCTGTCTTGCAAAACCATCAATACCAAAGACGAATAAAAATGAATAATAAATTAAAAAAGAAGTAACTTGAAATAAATTTAGAAGTTTAAAAAAATTTACAAATGATTTATTTTTTTTATAGATATTCGAATTTCTTACTTCTTTTAGGATTATGAAATAAATAATTAACTGATGGACTGTAGATTTTATTCCTAATGATTTAGATGATCCTAAAAATTGCAACTTATAATAAGCTTTACCTATCAAATTCACTATTTTTCTGAAATTAAAAAATATTAAAATATTTCCAAGTGAAATAAATAGAATTAATTTCAATATTCTCTTGGAAATAAATCCCCTAATTAAATTATTAAAATTATCTATCATTTCTATTTTTATTCCAAAGAGTTTTGTTATTAATAAAGCAAAACAAAATACAACAAATAATATTGACTGAATATGAATAGTAATACTCAAA
>CACAQP010000030.1 GCA_902534685.1 uncultured Prochlorococcus sp. | reverse complement strand
ATCACAAGATTAGTGATGTTGAGAAAAATCATATATCTTGGATTGAACCAGAATTGGCAAAAAGACAGGATATACGTCCTCTTAGGATTGGCATTTTAAATATCATGCCTTTAGGCAAGCAGTATGAATTTAACTTGCTACATCCACTTGGTTTATCTCCCCTTCAAATTGAGCCAGTTTGGATAAAGCTTAAAACTCACTCTTATAAAACATGGGATCTTAATCATCTGAATAATCTATACATTACTTGGGAAGAAGCAAATAATCCAGAACCGTTAGATGGAATCATTATTACTGGAGCACCTATTGAACACCTAGCCTTTGAGGAGGTTAAGTATTGGGATGAATTTGTAAAAATTGTAAATGAAGCCAGAAACTCTTGTGCGAGTACTCTTGGATTATGTTGGGCTGGCTTTGCGCTGGCTTATTTGGCAGGGGTCGATAAGAAAGTTTTTGATAGGAAATTATTTGGGGTATTCCCTTTAAAAAGTCTTGTTCCTGGACACCCTTTGATGGGTACACAAGATGATGAATTTATTTGTCCTCAAAGTAGATTTGCTGGATTACCAGATTTGGAAATGGAGAAAGCCCAAAAAGAAGGAAAATTGAATTTGTTGGCTTATGGAGAAAACGTTGGATATACAATATTTGAATCTAATGATCAAAAACAACTTATGCATTTAGGTCATCCTGAATATACGGTGCATAGAATTATTAGTGAAATTGAAAGAGACAAAGAAAAGGGAGATGTGCCTCCTCCTAAAAATTTTGATCCAAATAGTTCAAAAACCGCTTGGAGGTCTCATAGGAATTTGCTTTTTCAACAATGGCTTTGGTTCTGTTATCAACAAGTTAGTCTTAATTAACTTTTTTAATGAGCGCTTTCCAAACCACCTAGTCTTTCAAATAAGTTAAGACTTTCTTTATTTAATCCCACAATTTCAACTTTAGAACCACCATTCTGGAACTTTCTAATAATTTGCTCAAGAGCAACAACGCCACTTTGATCCCAAATATGAGCTAAAGACATATCAATTACAATATTTTTTGGATGTTCATGAATATCAAATCCTTGTAGGAAATAAATTTTACTTACAAAAAATAATTGTCCTTTTACTTTGTAGGTAGTCAAATTATTTTCTTTAGCTCCTGAGACAGTTATAACTTTTGCGACTTTTCTACTGAAAAGGATTGCAGCTAATGCAACTCCAGCAATAACTCCAAGTGCAAGATTATGAGGTTTTGTCAGCATTGTAACCGCAAAAGTCATAAGCATTACTGCAGTATCACTTTTAGGTATCTTTCTAATATTTTTTAATCCATTTATATCTGCTGTACTTATCGCGATAGTTATCATGATTGCTACTAAAGCAGCCATTGGTATTGCTCCAATCCAAGACTTCAAGAGGATAATCATAATTAGTAGAGATATACCTGAGGAGAGAGTTGATAATCTAGATTTACCACCATTTTCAGTATTCATAACAGATTGCCCAACTAAAGCACATCCCGCCATTCCACCAAATAAGGATGCCACAATATTCGCGATTCCCTGTCCTCTTGCTTCTTTATTTTTATTAGAACTTGTATCAGTTACATCGTCTAAAATGTCTTGAGTTAAAAAGGTTTCCATTAAACCCACGAGAGATATTGCAAGTGAAGTCGGTAAAATAATTCCTAATGTTTCAAGACTAAAAGGTACTTTCCCATTTTCTATTGATCCAAAAGGAAGAGAAATACTTGGTAATCCATCAGGTAATTTACCCAAATCGCTAACTGTTGGGACATCTAGATTCAAGAATATGCTTATGAGAGTAATTACTACTATCGCAATAAGTTGAGATGGGACAACTTTTGTGATTTTTGGAAGCCCATAGATAATTATTAATCCTAGGATTACCAGAATCCAAACTACTGGGATCTGAGAGTTAATTGGATACTGACTCAAAGTTTGTTCAATTAATCCATTTGATTCTTTAATACCTATTCCTAACTGAGGTAGTTGTGCCTGAAATATCAAAAGCGCCAGTGCATTTACAAATCCACTTAGTACTCCTGTCGGCACGAAACGCATTTGGTAGGCAAGTCTTAAATATCCCCAAAGAATTTGGAAAATTCCAGTTAATATTCCAGCTGCAATAAGATATGGGACTCCTAATCCAGGAGCTTGTGATTCTCCATAAGCAACAAGTCCAGTCATCAAAAGAGCTGTTGAACCTGTAGCTGAAGTGATCATCCCCCTTCTTCCTCCAACAATCGCAATTGTTATAGATAAGCAAAATGCACCAAAAAGGCCAACTTTAGGATCTACACCAGCTATACCTGAAAAAGCAATTGCTTCTGGGATCATTGCAAAAGCAACAACTAAGCCTGAGAGAATATTTGACTTTGGATCATCTAACCAATTTTTAGATAAATATCTTGAGAAATTTGACATTTTAAGTTTCTTTACAATTAAGAAGTTACCTCATAAAGGAGGCAAAATACCTTGTGGGTCAAAAATATTCTTTAAAGTTTTTAATTCATTCATTCTATCTCCAAAGGCTAATGTAATTTCTTCATCATGAGAATTCAAATGATTATGCAATTGGGCTAAGTGGATATTTGGATAAAACTTTTTTAGCTTGCTCCATGATTTATAAATCCATTCCAAAGCAACTTCTTTTTCTTGAAGATCATTTTTTTTCCATGATGCATATATCCATGGTTTCCAAGTGCTTTTTCTATGAACGAAAAAGCTTGCTCCATGATTTAACTTTTTAGTTTTGCAACCTAATTGTTGAGAAGCAATGTAACAGGAATTATTAGGTTTATTATCCATTATTTCATCCAAACATTTTATGAAAATTGGGATATCATTTTTTAAATCTTCTCCAAGAAGACTTATTACCTCAGAATGGTTATTTGCATTCAGCTCATATAAATTCAATTCCTTAGGGAAGAAATTTATTTTGTTAAAGTTTTCATAAATTTTTTTTTCTAGAGTAGGGAATTTGTTAAGAAGCATTAGGCATTCTTCTGTTCTTTTATCCTCTAAATTATTTTTGAGTTCAGCAAAAATATATATGTAAATTTTTTGGGCATAAATCCATTGAAGACTAATATTTTCTGGAAATTCCTCTGATAGTTTTATTATTTCTGTAAGTTCATTTAGATTTACAAATCCTTCAATAACCTTAATTGAATTAGATTGTATAGTCTTAAGTTCTATTTCGGTAATAATTGAAAAGAAGGGTGCTGCGCCTTTAATTCCTTCCCAAATTAATTGTTCTTCTGTATTTAGTCGATTTTTTTTTAAAGAAATAAATGTGCCATTACCCAAGAAACCTTTTATTGATTCAATATTATCAATTGCTAATCCGTAGGTTCTACTGAGCGGGCTTACTCCACCAGTAAGTATATAGCCTGCTCCAGGAAGTTTAGAAAGTCCGATTGGAAAACTTCGATTATATTTTTGTAAATGATTTAATAGATCCCCCATTATTACACCACCTCCTATTGTTACTAAATTGGTTTTTCTATCTAGATGAATTTTGCTGTGATTTTTTCTTAGATCAAGAGTTGTAAAACCATTTTTTGCACAGCTAGAAGTTGTACCTCCACTACACACGCAAAGATGCTCTAATTTTTCGTAAGAATAGTTATCCTCATTAAATAAGGATTCATCAACGTCATAAATTAATTTCTTTAATTTTGCATCCTTTGAGTTGATATTTGGAACTTCAAGCAAGTTATTATTATTTTTCACTACATGATATTGTTCTTTACTATTATGGTATAAGTAATAATTTGATTTTGGATAATTTAGGTTCGAAGTTAAATAATCAAGTCGCGATACTGATCTGTGGACACGGGAGTAGAAACAAACTAGCCATTAATGAATTTCAAGAATTAACTAAGTTAATCCAAAAAAAATATCCAAACTTTTTAGTTGAATATGGTTTCTTGGAATTCGCTAAACCTTCACTTGTTGACGCTCTAGAAAAGTTAAAAGATCTTTCTATAAAAAAAGTAATTGCAATACCTGCAATGCTTTTCGCTGCTGGCCATGTAAAAAATGATATACCTAGCTTGCTTATGAATTATTCAAGTAAAACAGGAATTGAAATAATTTATGGAAGAGAATTAGGTATTAATAATTTAATGATTAGTGCAGCTTGTGAAAGAGTAAAAGATGTATTTAAACAAAATAATTCTCTCAAACCTGAAGAATCATTATTAGTTGTTGTTGGTAGAGGCTCTTCTGACCCAGATGCGAATTCCAATGTTTCAAAAATTACAAGAATGATCGTAGAGGGTATTGGATTAGGGTGGGGGGAAACAGTCTTTTCTGGAGTAACTTTCCCTCTTGTTGAACCTGGCTTGAAAAATGTTGTGAGACTTGGTTATAAAAATATAATTATTTTCCCTTATTTCCTTTTCTCAGGTGTCCTTGTCACGAGAATAAAAAGGCAAAGTGATTTAGTTGCAATTAATAATCCAAATATTTCATTCATACATGCAAAATATCTTTCATCACAGTCTCATGTGGTCGACACTTTTGTAGAGAGGATTGAAGAGATTCTTAATAACGAAGGTAAGAATTTTATGAATTGCTCAACTTGTAAATATAGATCAAATTTATTTGGCTTTGAAAAAGAAGTTGGAATGGTACAAGAAAGTCATCATGACCATGTGGAGGGCTTGGGTATCAGCTGTGATTTATGTGATCCTGAATGTAATGGTGCTTGTGAAATACAAAATCAGATTCCAACTCATAACCAAGAAAAATCAAACTTAGAAGGAGGTGATTATTTAGAACATGAACATGTGGAGGCTCACAAACATGAACATAATCACCATAACCATCACCATAGTATTTATCCAAATTCAAATCATCCTTTGGGACCTGTCACGCTTCGCTTGCCTAATGAAGACCAAATCTTAAGAAAATCCGTTGAAAATCAATGAATCACCTGTCTCTTTCTCGGCTAAGTCTTAATAGACTCAATATATATAAGTATTCTTAATATAAAATCTTGAAAGTATTTCTAGCTAGATTTTCCACAATTTACAGGTTTTTTCCACGTCCAAATCCACATTGGACTAGAAATGCCAGTATCTTTAAAAAAAAACAGGACTTCAACATTATTGTTGACATTTCATTTAGATGTTATCAATTTCCTTATTCAAAAAAAAATTTTTTAAACATTTAATTTATAACATGAGTCTTATCTGATAATTGAAAAAGTTAACTCCCAAATTATTTTTGACATTTAAAGAAAAAAACATAATTATTATTTATAGAAAAATTAATATCAATGAATAAGATCAGCCAAGCAAATTTATCAGATGTGAAGCTTGAAGAAAGCATTTCTAATAAAATTTCTCTTGAAACAGAACTTTCAGAAACTCTTTACAATACTATGAAAGATTTTGTATTAAGTAATCCGACTTGGGATCAATATAAACTTATAAATTCAGCATTGGCTAGTTTCCTTGTTAAAAATGGATGTACAGATGATTCTGTTTCGGAAATTTATTTAAATCAATTATTTAAACCTTCTAAGTCTTTTTAATATTTAGGCAAGCTCTTCTACTTAAGGCCATCATTGTTAATGTAGGACTCTGCCATGAAGAAGTTGGCCAGCAGGCACCATCTAGCACCAATACATTCTTACATCTCCATAATCTATTGAATTTATCCACTACACTAACTTCCTCATTCATCCCCATTGGTGCTCCCCCTACCTCATGAATGTAATATCCAGGAGGAGGAGGGCCATCTGAAAACGCAATCAAATTTTTTGTAACTAAACTTCCAAATGGGATATTTATTAGTTCATTAATATTTTTTATTTCTCCATTTGCAGCTTTTATTGATTTTCTTATTGTGCTTTCCATATGTCTAGCCATATTTAATTCATTTTCGCTCCATTCGAATTCAATGTATGGAATTGGGATACCCCATTCATCTGTTTCTCTTGAGAGAGAAACTGAGTTTTTCTCTCTAGGAAGAACTTCGCCGTGGGCGATTAGAAAACCAATGGATGTGTTTGTGTCTTTTTGCAAAAATTTAGGTATCCCTAATCTATCAATTGCTCCCCAGATTCCATAACCTCTAAGGAAATTTATGTCATCAATTTTTGGTAAATTCGATCCAAATGGAATAAAGAAGCTGCCTGCTCCAGAAAGATCGGGAAGATTATCTAGTGGCTTTCCTGAACTTTTTGTTTTTGGGACTGAAAAGAATCTACAGATAGATACATGGTCCATAAGGTATTTTCCTAATTTTCCAGAATTATCTTTAAAACCTGAGGAATTTGATTTATATTCTGAGTTCAGAAGTATTCTAAGTGTTGCAATTGTTGATGCGCAAAGGAGGATTAAATCACAATTTAATTCTTTTTTGCGTCCATTTTCTAAGTTTACGATCGTCAGTTTTGATGCAAGCTCTGTTAGCTTATTAATCTCAAAAGACTCTACTAAGTGATTAGAGATTATTTGTACATTTCCAGTATCTAAAGCTTTTTTTAAAGTGCTTCCGACACTAGAGGATTTAGGCCATTCTTTTTCTTTTACTGATGAATTACGGTCAAAGCCTCTTGATTGGATAAATGGATAGTTTAATTTTGATTTAACTTTGTTGCCAAAAACTTTTTCATTTTCTGTAAAAGATATTTCACTAATATATTTACCGTTTGGGACTTCCTTAATATCATCTTTTCGACCATAGATTCCACAAAAACTTTCAATGAAATCATAGTGGGGTGATAGTTCATCATATGAAATAGGCCAGTTTGGTCCGAAGCCGTCTTTTTTAGCGGGTTGAAAATCTTCTGAAGAGAGTCTTAATGTGATGCCTCCCCAAGTTAATGATCTCCCCCCATATTGTTTACCTTGAGTCCAAAAGAAGGGCTTTCCCTTAGGGAAGTCATAAGGATGTTTCAATTCATTTGAATATAAATCAGGATTATTTTTCCAATAACCAGGATGTTGGAATTGATTAGTATGTTTTTTTGTCAAAATTCCTGATATTCTTTTTAATGTATTTTTTGGCTCATAATTACTAGCCTCAAACCTTTTAATCTTTGGTCCGGCTTCTATTACTAAAACTTTTATACCCTGTTCTGCCAATGTAAGTGCTGCTATTCCTCCTGTAGCTCCAGAACCAACAACAATTGCATCATATGGCCTTATATCCAAAACCTAGCTAATAATTCTCTAATTTAATAAATATAGCATTCAGTAAAAAATTAATTTTTAGATTTCAGCTTAAGAAGTTAGAATTTAATGAAATACTATTTAAAAATGAGACTTATAATTCTAACTGTTTTAATAATTGTTTTGGTTCTCCCTTTTAGAAGCTTCGCTGCATTGGATTATGGTAAACAATCCTTGGTAGGAGTAGATTTTTCTGGAGCTGATTTAAAAGGAGCAACTTTCTATTTGACTGATTTACAAGACGCAAATTTATCAGATTGTGAGCTCCAAAATGCGACTCTTTATGGAGCGAAACTGAAAGATACTAATTTAAGTAACTCTAATTTAAGAGAAGTAACATTAGACTCAGCTGTTTTAGATGGGACAGATTTATCAAATACTAACTTAGAGGATTCTTTTGCTTATAGTACACAGTTTGAAAATGTAAAAATCAAAGGCGCAGACTTCACAAATGTTTTTTTGCCCAAAGATATTGTTAGGAAATTTTGTGAAAGTGCCTCAGGTACTAATCCATTCACAAATAGAGACACCAGAGAAACTTTAGAGTGTGATTACATTTAAATTTATGCACATAAAAGTTCTTTTTTAATTTTTCTTTGTTTATAAAGTGATCTTCCAATAGGCCAACCTAACGTAGACAAGTGTCTCATTAAAGGGCTTGAGTATTCGAAAAAGAAATTGTCTGAATATTTAATACCAAGTTCTTTTAGAGTGGTTATTAATAAAAAAAGATCTTTCTTGTTGCCTTTTTTCATATCCAATAAAATTAATGCCTCACTAGATATTTTTTTTTCTAGAACTTTATCATTTTCAGCAAAACCAACTTTAAGTGAACTAAATTTATCAGAATAAAGAGTATAAATTAATCCATCTTTGAAGTTATCTGATGAATTATCTATACTAAAACTTGAAGATATTAATGTTTTGTATCCTTTTATGATTTTTCTGTTATTCATAATTATTTGATTTCATTCTGAGCTATTTCGTATTTCTCCAATAAATTGTTTACTTCTGCCAGTGCAATCCTTTTTTGACAGGCTGAATCGTATCTATTAACTGCTATAGAAGGTATTGAACCTTTGCTTTTCATTTCTCTTATACCAGTTTCTAAACACTGGAAAGCAACACTTGATAGATCCCGCCCCTCTGCTGCAGCCCAAACTTTCATAAGATAAGTAAGATTTGATGGTACTGAGATTTGTACTTTGTTTGAATTTGAAGTATTTAATGAAATATCATCGAGACTAATTTCTTTAGAGGATATAGTTTCTTTTACTTTTTTCTTCAAAAATTTTACTTGACTTGTAGCATCCTCTTTATTCTTGAATTTTTTTTCTATTTCAAAAAACTCTTCTTCAGAATTAATTAAAGCTTCTAATGCCCATTTAGCATCCTTTTTTGCAATAGCTGTGCTATCAAGCCATTCATCTCTTATTGTTGACCAATTACTAGACATGAGCTACATACGATATTTATAGAATAGTCTAATCTGAATAGATTGTCTACAAATTCTAATCAGATTTAATTTAGATTATATATAGTTTAAATTGAGCTGATT
>CACAQP010000029.1 GCA_902534685.1 uncultured Prochlorococcus sp. | reverse complement strand
TACCTTATGGCTTTTGGAGGATTATTGATCTTGGATGCAGATGCACTTAATAGAATTGCGGAATCTAAGTTGGGGTCAAATTTCTTTTTAGAGAGAAAGTTTAAGACATGGATTACACCACATAGCAAAGAATTTGGAAGATTATTTCCTCATATTAAATCTAAGACCAATGTTGGGCTTGCTCGTAATGCGGCAAAAGAATTCAATATCAGTATTTTGTTAAAAGGAGCTAATAGTATAGTTGCTGATAATAAAAAAGTATGGCAACTTTTTGGAACCGATTCTCAGACAGCTCGAGCTGGATTGGGTGATCTTTTATCTGGTTTTGTAGCTGGTAGTTCTGCGATTGATTTAACCTTGTGTAGAAACATATCAACAGATTTTTTTGCGAAATATGTACTTTTGCATTCATTCGCTGCATCAAAGTGCAAAAGGGGGTCAAATGCTTCTGCTATTGGTGATGAACTGACAAAATTAATGAGAAATATAAAAACGAGACAAATATCTTGAAAGAAACAATTTAAGAGAGTTATTTATAGTTTTAAACACATAAGTTTACAAATATTACTTGAAATCTGAAGCGCGCATTAAATATTTGGCCATTTCTCTAAAAGTGTAGGAGAGTTTTACTACCTAATTAAGGTCAAAAAAAATGGTTTCATCAATACCAGTTCAATCAGAACAACCTAGAAGAAGGAGTAGTGATCCAATAAGCTGGTATTTACAGAATATTGGTAGAGTTCCTTTATTAACACCTGCCGAAGAGATTGAATTGGGTAATCAAGTTCAGAAGATGATGATTCTTACAGAAGATGGACAATTAAATGAAAAGATTAATGATTTTACACCTCAGCAAAAAAGAACTATAAAAATTGGTCGAAGAGCTAAAGAAAGAATGATGAAAGCTAATTTAAGGTTAGTTGTCAGTGTGGCAAAAAAATATCAAGGTAAAGGACTGGAATTACTTGATTTAGTACAAGAAGGTTCTCTTGGATTAGAGAGGGCTGTTGAAAAATTTGATCCGACAAGAGGATATAAGTTCTCTACTTATGCATTTTGGTGGATAAGGCAGAGTATGACAAGAGCAATTGCCTGTCAATCAAGAACTATTCGCTTACCTGTTCACTTAAGTGAAAGATTAGCTTCTATTAGAAAAGTTAGTAGAGATTTGGCTCATAAGCTTGGTGCTATGCCAAGCAGAATTGAAATTGCAGAGGCAATGGAAATTGATGTTGAAGAATTAGATTCTGTTTTAAGACAAGCTTTATCGACAAGTAGTTTAGATGCTCCAGTAAATGGTGATGATGGCAGGAGCTTTTTAGGTGATTTAATTGCAGATAGTAATAATGAAGAGCCTTTAGATCAAGTTGAACAGAAAATGCATCAAGAGCAACTTGGTAAGTGGTTAAGTCATTTAAGCGAGCAGGAACAACATGTTCTCAAACTAAGGTTTGGACTTGATGCAAATGAGAGACATACGCTTGCAGAAATTGGAAGATTATTAGAAGTTTCTAGGGAAAGAGTAAGACAGGTTGAACTTAAGGCACTTAGAAAATTAAGGAATTTAACCAGAAAATTACCAAGTGGTATTTAATTTAATCTTCTGCCCATATATATTTGGTTAATTCTTCTGAAGGCGGTTCTGGTGCTTCAATAGCATTTTTAACTGACTCAGATACCTCGGTATCAATTTTCTTTTCAATAATTTTTAATTCTTCTTCCGTTGCGAATTTACCTTCAATAATTTCTTTGGCTAATTTCTTAATAGGATCTCTTTTCCCCCAAAACTCCTTCTCTTTTTCAGACCTTAATTCATCTGGATCTGCAAGAGAATGCCCTCTATATCTATAAGTCAAGCATTCTAGAAGTGTGGGACCTTCTCCTGCCCTAGCGCGCTCAATTGCTCTTTGTGCTGCGCCTCTAACTGCCAATACATCCATTCCATCAACTTCCTCGCCGTGCATACCAAATGCAGACGCTTTTCTCCAGATTTCAGGATTGCTAGTAGCTCTGTCGTGAGCCATCCCAATAGCCCATTTATTATTTTCAACAACAAAAATTATGGGTAATTTCCATAACTGGGCCATATTTAAACATTCAAAAAACTGCCCATTATTGCAAGTCCCATCCCCAAAGAATGCTGCAGTTACTGCATCACTAGAACTATTTCCAGTAACTTCTTTTTTATATTTACTCGAAAAGGCTGCCCCCAAGGCGACTGGAATTCCCTCTCCAATAAATGCATATCCTCCCAGTAAGTGATGCTCCCTTGAAAATAAGTGCATTGATCCACCTCGGCCTTTACTACAACCCGTAGCTTTACCAAAGAGTTCACTCATTACTTCAAAGGAGGGAACACCTGCACTTAGTGCATGAACATGATCGCGATAGGTACTACAAAACCAATCATGTTTCTTTTTCATAGCTCCAATTACTCCTGTGCTTATAGCTTCTTGACCGTTATACAAATGAACGAAGCCGAACATTTTTCCCCTGTAATACATTTCTGCGCACTTATCTTCGAATCTGCGACCAAGCGTCATGTCTTCATAAAGAAATAATCCGGTTTCTCGATCTAATTCCGCTTTTTTTATGTCTTGAAGATTTGAGATTCTCTCTACGTGTGTTTCCAAGAAAAATACCTTAACGAAGTTTTGATTTGTTAACATTCTAAGCTGTGAAGGACGATTTTCATGAATTTTTTTAATAACTCTGTAAGACCTTATGAAAAAAATTTTTAACTTGATAAGATTTATCTAGGAATTTTTAATAGGATATTTGTTTGGAACTTCCTTTAGATCACTTTCGTTTAATTGGCGTAAGCCCCTCTGCAACATCTGAGGAAATATTAAGAGCGTTTCAATTGAGGTTAGATAAAACACCCGATGAAGGTTTTACTTATGAAGTTTTAACCAAAAGATCTGAGCTGCTTCGCTTAACTGCTGATTTACTTACTGATCCAGAAAGTAGGAGAGAGTATGAAAATTTGTTATTAAATGGATCGTCTGGTCTGGAGTTTTCTTCAGATAGAGAAGTTGCGGGTTTAATACTTCTTTGGGAATCGGGTTGCCCAAAAGAATCCTTTAAAATTACTAGAAAAGCTTTACAGCCCCCACAAACTCCAGCATTAGGAAGTAGTAGAGAATCCGATCTTACTTTATTGGCGGCTTTAACAGCCAGAGATTCTGCGATAAAAGAACAACAACTTAGATCCTATTCCAATGCTGCTGACTTTTTACAAGAGGGAATACAGCTTCTTCAGAGAATGGGAAAACTTGGCGAAAAGAGGAAAGAACTTGAGGAAGATTTGGTTGCTCTACTTCCTTACAGGATCCTAGATCTACTAAGTAGGGACTTAAATGATCAGGAGTCTCATAAAAAAGGTTTAAATATGCTGGAAAATTTAATAATCAAAAGAGGTGGTTTGGAAGGGAATAATACGTCTGAATATGAAGACTATCTCAATCAGCATGAATTTGAAGCTTTTTTTAAACAAATAAAGCCTTATTTGACAGTGCAAGAACAAATAGATTTGTTTCTTGAATTACAAAAAAGAGGATCATTAGAAGCTGGATTTTTAGCTTTCCTATCCTTAACAGCGATTGGCTTCTCAAGAAGAAAGCCGGAAAAATTATTTGAAGCAAGAAGAATTGTAAAGAAACTAAATTTATCAGGTTTAGATTCAATGCCTCTCGTTGGTTGTTTAGATTTGCTTTTAGCAGATATTGATGCGGCCTCTGCAAGGTTCTCAAGCAGCTCTGATGAAAAATTAAGAGATTGGCTTAATAATTATCCAGGAAATAATTTAGAAGCAATATGTATTTTCTGTAAAAATTGGCTAGAGAACGATGTTCTTGTTGGATACAGAGATATTGACTTAAAGGAGGTGGATTTAGATTCTTGGTTTGAAGATAGGGAAATACAAGAATTTATAGAAAAATTAGAAAAGAAATCAAATAAAATTATCACAAAATCAAATCTTCAAGATCAAAATATTCAAAAAGAATCTTTGACAAAAAAAATTTCTGAAGATTTTGATACAAAACTAGGAAACCTTAATGAAAGAAGTTTACCTTGGCCAGGTGGCATAAAAAAAGAATATCAAAAGCTTGATTTAGATGAAGATAAATTTAATGAGGAAATATTTAAGAATAAACCAATAGAGTTTTATAAATATCTAATTGAAAAAATTGCTGAAATAAAGTTTACCTTTGGAGAGTTTCTGAAGGATAGAGAGATTATCAGTCAGTCGCCTTATGTAATTTATCTATATGCATTTTTGATCTTATTTACATTTGGTCTTGGGATAGGATTTTTAAGGAACAATTTTAAAAAATCAACTCTTGATGAAGTTTCTGCTAATAAATCTTTAGTATCCGTAGAAAAAATTAAGAATGCTCCTGAAAAAGTAATTATTCAAGAACCTTTAAATGAATCCATTTCTATCACTGATAAACCATTAGTTATTAATTCTTTTAAAGTAGAAGAACTTACTAAAACCTCTCCCTCTCTTGAAGAGATAAGAAATTTAATTAATATATGGCTATTAAGTAAAAGTAATTACTTAGCTGGGAAGAGCGAAATTAATCTATCCAAAATTGTTAAGAGCGGTTTGCTTGATAGAACTAAAGAAGAAAGACAAAATGATATAAAAAAAGGAATTTATAA
The DNA here is from genome assembly GCA_902534685.1 of uncultured Prochlorococcus sp. Taxonomy (GTDB): domain Bacteria; phylum Cyanobacteriota; class Cyanobacteriia; order PCC-6307; family Cyanobiaceae; genus Prochlorococcus_A. The sequence continues at coordinate 4,428 of CACAQP010000029.1, read as the reverse complement.
AGAAATTAATTCCCAAATACGCAAGATAGATTTGGAATCACAAACTCCCTCTAGGCTAGTTGTTTTAGTTGAATTAGATTATTTAGAGAGAATAATAAAGAATTCTGGAGAATTTGTTAATGAAACATCATTTTCTCCACTGAAAGTTAAATATATTTTTGGTTTTTCAAATAAATCGTGGAAATTGGTTGATTTCGTGAGCGGCTTGTAATTACAAACCTCAAGATCATCTATAATAATTAAAATTACTTTTTAATAATGTTTGATGAACTCTCTTCACGCTTTGAAGACGCAGTAAAGGGTTTAAGAGGCGAAGCAAAAATTAGTGAAAATAATATTAACAATGCATTGAAGGAAGTAAAAAAAGCACTCCTTGATGCAGATGTTAGTTTGTCTGTAGTAAAAGAGTTTATATCAGATGTCAAGGATAAAGCAATTGGAGAAGAAGTAGTTAGGGGTGTAAACCCAGGTCAAAAATTTATAGAAGTTGTAAATAAAGAATTGATTAACATTATGGGGAATGAAAATTCTCCATTAAACGAGAATGAAAATAGTCCTACAGTCATTTTGATGGCTGGACTTCAGGGGGCCGGTAAAACAACTGCAACAGGAAAATTAGGACTTTTTTTGAAGGAAAAAGATAAAAAAGTTCTTTTGGTTGCTGCAGATATTTATCGACCAGCAGCTGTAGAGCAGCTTAAAACATTGGGAAGTCAATATGACTTGGAAGTTTTTTCAGCTAAAGAAAAAAATAGCAAACCAGAAGAGATCACAAAGCAAGCATTGAATTTTGCTAGTAAAAATGATTTTAATTCGATAATTATTGATACCGCTGGAAGATTGCAAATTGATGATTCAATGATGAGTGAAATGGTTCGAATAAAAGAAGTTTCTAATCCTGATGAGGTTTTGCTTGTTGTTGATTCAATGATTGGGCAAGAAGCTGCAGACTTAACAAAATCATTTCATGAAAAAGTAGGAATCACAGGGTCAATATTAACTAAGTTGGATGGGGACTCAAGAGGCGGAGCTGCTTTATCAATAAGAAAAATAAGTGGTAAACCAATCAAATTTATAGGTGTAGGTGAAAAAATAGAGGCATTGCAACCATTTCATCCAGAGAGAATGGCTAGCAGAATTTTAGGCATGGGAGATGTATTGACACTTGTTGAAAAAGCACAAAAAGAAGTTGAACTCGCTGATGCAGAAGCGATGCAAAAGAAACTCCAAGAAGCGACTTTTGATTTCAATGATTTTGTTAAGCAAATGAGACTAATCAAAAGAATGGGTTCTCTTGGTGGATTGATTAAATTGATTCCTGGAATGAACAAAATAGATGATGGGATGATAAAAGATGGAGAAGACCAACTCAAGAAAATAGAATCTATGATCTCGTCAATGACTCTTGAGGAGAAACAAAAACCCGAAGTTCTCGCAGCTCACCCCTCAAGAAGACAAAGAATCGCTCAAGGTAGCGGTTATGAAGCAAAAGATGTAGATAAAGTTTTAGCTGATTTTCAAAGAATGAGAGGTTTTATGAAACAAATGTCTAACGGAGGAATGCCAGGAATGGGAGGAATGCCAGGAATGGGAGGAATGCCAGGAATGGGAGGAATTAGTGGTAATAAGCCGATTAAAAAACAAAAAAATAATAAAAAGAAAAAAGGTTTTGCCGATTTATAGTTTCTATATTTTTACCTTTAAATGATATTATTATTAAAAATGCATTAATTTACGATGATTAAATTGCGCCTTAAGCGCTTTGGAAAGAAAAAAGAGGCAAGTTTCAGAATTGTTGCATGCAATAGTACTTCCAGAAGAGATGGTAGACCTCTGCAAGAACTAGGTTTTTATAATCCAAGAACTAAGGAAACCAGGCTTGACACAGAAGCTCTAAGAACAAGACTTACTCAGGGTGCTCAGCCAACTGATGTTGTGAGAACTTTATTAGAAAAGGGGGGGCTATTAGAAAAAAAAGAAAGACCCTCTATTGCAATTGGTAAAGCAAAGTTAGAGAAGGAAAAATTAGCTAAGGCTAAGACAAAAGGCGAAGAAAATGTTAGTAGTGAAGATGAAAGCGAGGGCAATGAAGCTGAAAGCTAGTGAGTTGAAAAATTTTTATTCTTATTCAATAACTAGATGAAGGAAGTTTCCAATACTGGTCACTTCACAATAGATTTGCCAAGCTCTGATGCTGCTACAGCATTATCTGGGCCTGGTAATTCTTTTTTGAAAAAGTTTGAGTCTCTTACAGGAGTTTCTTTAACTATAAGAGGGTTACAACTTGAGATGAACGGCGTCATATCTAAAATTGAGAGAGCGTCAGCATTAGTAGAGCTGACAAGACCAATTTGGGAACAAGGGTTAGAAGTCCCAGAGGTAGATCTTAAAGCGGCTTTAAGTTCTTTAAATATGGGAGAGTCGTCTTCACATGCTGAACTTGGGAAAAAAGTTCTTGCTCGTTCCAAAGAAGGAAGATATTTAAGGCCAAGAACTATAAGGCAAAAAGAATATGTTGAATCAATAGAAAACTTTGATCTCACTTTCGCAATTGGTCCAGCTGGAACTGGTAAGACATTTTTAGCAACTGTTTGCGCAGCAAGACTATTGAATGAGAAAAAAATTGAAAAAATTGTTTTAACCAGACCAGCTGTAGAGGCTGGTGAAAGTTTAGGATTTCTGCCTGGTGATTTGCAACAAAAAGTTGATCCATATTTAAGACCCCTATTTGATTCTTTACATAGTATTTTCGGGTTTGATAGAACAAATTCTTTAATTGATAAGGGAATTATTGAAGTTGCTCCTTTAGCATTTATGAGAGGTAGAACCTTAGACAACTCCATGGTTATCTTAGATGAAGCACAAAACACTACTTGTTCACAAATGAGAATGTTTTTAACCAGATTAGGTGAAAGATCAAAAATGGTTGTTAATGGAGATATTACTCAAATTGATTTAAAAAAAGATCAGGAAAGCGGTTTAATAGAGGCATCAAGAATTTTTTCTGAAACTGAAGGAATAAATTTTTGTTATTTAACTGTTGAAGATGTAGTTCGTCACACTTTAGTTCAGAAAATTATTGAGGCTTATCAATAACTTTATAACTCTGGAGATCCGTACCCTGAAATTTTAAAAATCGAGTAGAATAAGATCATGTTTATAAAAGAAAATGCCAGCAAGTAGTAATTTCAATCAAGCTATTCGTGATGCACAAACTAGTTCAATTGTTGGGCCTAATGTTGTTCAAAAAGCTTTACCTTACGTTGGTGGAGGCATGGTTCTAACTTCTTTAGGTGTTTTAGCAGGTGTCTCACTCATAGCAACAAATCCTGGGCTTTTCCAGCCTCTTTCAATAGTTGCATTAATTGCTGAATTGATTTTGTTTTTTATAGCCACAAGTGCTGCAAATAATGCAAATAATGCGAAGGCTTTGCCTTTGCTGACAGGATTTAGCTTGTTAACTGGATTCACCTTAAGTGGGATAGTTGCTTTAGCAATAGGAACTATTGGTATTGGTTCTGTTGGAACAGCTGCATTAGCTACAGGAATAACTTTCGTTATCGCCTCTTATACTGGCCAAAGAATGAGTGATAGTGTCGGTCAAGCACTAAGTGGGGTAGTTGGTCTAGGGTTGATAGGACTGCTTATAGCAATGTTTGTCCAATTAATTGGGGGATTCTTTGCTCCAGGCGTTTTTGGAGGCTCAGGACTCGAATTGATAATTGCAGGATTTGGAACTGTCTTATTCGTTGCAATGTCATTTGTCGATTTCTACACAATGCCAAGAAGATATAATGATGATCAATACCTAGCGGGGGCTTTAGGTATGTATCTAACTTATATAAACCTTTTTGTTTTTATTTTGAGATTAATGATTGCACTTCAAGGCGGCGGAAGAAGAGATTAAACACATAACGTAAATAATTAACCTAAAGCGTGGATTAGTCTCTACGCTTTTTTATTGTGCGATATCAAGAATTTGTTTTTTAATAAATTCCTTTTGCTCTGAGTCATATTTTACTGAATTATCAAAACTATTGCCCATATCATCTAAGTCTTTAATTAATTGATTGACAGACTTTGTAACTGACTTAGTTTCTAACAGTCTTAAAATAGCCTTGCATCTATCTGAAATGTTTCCCGATGTTATCTCATATTCATGATTATTATCTCTTCGATGAATAATAATTTGTGCGGAACTCATTATTAAATTTTTTACTACTATGTCTGTTACAGCATCACCACCTTCGTTCAGTTTGTAAATTACTGAAAAAGGAAGTTTATCTAACAAAAAACAATCTTTATCTGATAAAGCGTATGCAAAAAATCCTCTGAGTCCATTTTTTGTTTTAGTTAGCTCTGCTATTCTATCTGCTAAAACCTCTTCGCTTAGAAGATCTTCACCCCACTCTTTACACCATTGTGCGG
>CACAQP010000028.1 GCA_902534685.1 uncultured Prochlorococcus sp. | reverse complement strand
AATTGAGCCTCTTGGACTTACTCTCTTAGAAATTAAGAATGCTAAATCTCCAGTTCCACAGCACAAATCAGCCCAATCTTCACCATTTAAAGGTCCCAATAAATTAACTAATTTTCTTTTCCATAATTTATGCAGTCCAAAACTTAATAGATTATTTAAAAAATCGTATTTATATGAAATCTTATTAAAAATGTTTTTGACTTCGATATTTTTTGTGAATTTCATTTTTAAATTTTAAAATTATTTCTTTTTGGGATTAAATTAAATTTTTTATTCATATGGTCTAATTGGAAGTTTTTTTTCGAGGAGGAAAGTTTTTATTTCTTGTAAAGTAAATTTTTTATCATGAAGTAATGATGCTAATAGTGCTGCTGATGCCTTGCCTACTTTGAAAACATCATAGATATCTTCTAGAGAGCCTGCTCCTCCGGAAGCAATTACTGGAATATCCACAATATTTGCAACGGATTCTGTCAAATTCAAATCATATCCATTCTGCGTTCCATCACCATCCATTGAGGTAAGCAATATTTCCCCCGCGCCTAATTTCTCAACTTTCTTTGCCCAACTTAATACATCTATTCCAGTATTTTCTCGTCCTCCTTTTACATATACCTCCCATTCACCAACTTTATTAACTTTTCTTCTAGCATCAATTGCTATCACAATGCATTGAGTACCAAATTCTCTAGAACTTTCAGAAATTAAATCGGGATTTCTTACGGCTGAGGAATTCAAACTAACTTTATCCGCTCCTGCTCTTAAAAGATTATTAATTGAGGGAACAGAATCTATGCCTCCACCTACGGTAAAAGGAATTTTTACCGATTTTGCTGTCCTAGAAACAAGGTCAACTAATGTATTCCTATTTTCCACACTTGCTCTAATATCTAAAAATACCAATTCATCTGCGCCTTCATCAGAATACTTACAAGCCAACTCAACTGGATCACCTGAGTCTCTCAAGTTAACAAAATTTACACCTTTAACGACTCTGCCATTGGCGACATCTAAACAAGGAATTAAACGAAGAGCTACCATTTTAGTAAAAATTGTCCAAATGCTGTTAATCTTGCATAATAGCTTCCATTTTACCTCTTATGGCTGAAACAAAATTATTACCCAAAATCGGTAGTAAAATCAAAATTAACATTAACAAAGTAAAAGATAGACTACCAGATAAATTAATTGATCAAATATCCTCTAATCCTAAAGCAGTAATAACTGGCTATAAAATGACCGACGGCAGGAGTATTGGAATCACCGCAAAGTTTCAGAATGGTGAGCAAAACTGGTTTTTCCCAGAAGAAATTGAGAAGGGTTAAAGAGTAAAGTGAATGATCCAAAGCAACTATTAGGAATTAAGGGTGCATCTGAAACTTCAAGTATTTGGAAACTTCGTATACAGTTAATGAAGCCAATTACATGGATTCCTTTAATATGGGGTGTTATTTGTGGTGCAGCTGCAAGTGGGAATTTTGAATGGACATTTAGCAATGTTTTAGCTTCACTAGCATGCATGTTAATGAGTGGACCACTTCTGGCAGGATATACACAAACCATAAATGACTTTTTTGATAAAGAAATTGACGCAATTAACGAACCAAATAGACCAATTCCTTCTGGAAAGATTTCAATTAAAGATGTAAAAATTCAAATCTGGGTATTACTTATTGCAGGTTTAATTGTTGCTTTTCTATTGGATTTATATGCTAAGCACAGCTTCCCCTCCGTCTTACTTTTGGCATTAGGAGGTTCCTTTGTTAGTTATATATATTCTGCTCCACCACTCAAATTAAAACAGAATGGTTGGCTTGGAAATTATGCATTAGGAGCATCTTATATAGCTTTACCTTGGTGGGCAGGACAAGCCTTGTTTGGGAAATTAACTATCGTTACAGCGATACTAACACTTGCTTATAGCCTCTCAGGACTTGGAATTGCTGTTATTAATGATTTCAAAAGTGTTGAAGGGGACTCAAAGCTAGGCTTAAATTCTCTACCAGTAGTATTTGGAATTAAAAATGCAAGTAGAATAAGTGCAGGACTGATTGACATTTTTCAATTAGCAATGGTTGTAGTATTAGTCATTATTGGTCAACATTTAGCCTCTGTAATTTTGGTTTTGTTGGTAATTCCACAAATTACATTTCAAGATATGTGGCTACTAAGAGATCCTCTAAAGTTTGATGTCAAATATCAAGCAAGTGCCCAACCTTTCCTTATAACTGGAATGCTAGTTACAGCTTTAGCGATAGGACATAGTTTTTTAGTTGCTTAAGGTGCAAAAGTTTAAATTCAAATATTTTGTTTTAATAATTCCAATATTAATTTTTTCTGGAATATCTTTTTATTTTTTTAGTCTTATATTTAGTACATTAAAAGTTGAAGTATCTAAAAATAAAAAGTTTCAGGGAACCAAATATTCTTATGTAATATCATCTTCTGATAATAAGATACTAAGCAAATTAAGCCGCAAATTTGGAATAGATAATAGTTATCATAAAATTCCAGTTTTTCTTAAACATTCTTTTATATCTTCTGAGGATAAAAGATTTTATAAACATAATGGAATTGATTTAAAAAGTATTTCACGTGCCCTTATTCAAAATATTAGAAGTGGTTATGTTAAAGAGGGAGGAAGTACGATTACACAACAAGTAGCTAGGTTACTTTTTTTAAATAATGATTTAAGTTTTCAAAGAAAAATCAAAGAAATATTTATATCACTCATACTTGAATTTAGATATGACAAAAATCAAATTTTAAAATTATATTTAAATAATATTTATCTAGGATCAGGAGCACACGGGGTAGACGAGGCTGCCCAAGTTTATTTTGGAAAATTTATAGAAGAATTGACATTATCAGAGACCGCATTAATTGCAGGATTAGCTCCAGCTCCATCAATTTATTCACCTTATCAAAATTTAGAACTAGCTATTAAAAATAGAAATAAAGTTCTTGAATCAATGTATCTTGATGGATATATTTCTCTTGCAAATAAGAATAAGGCTATTAAAGAAAAAATAAAATTAAACTATCAAACAGATGATAATTTTTTAGATGATAAATTACTAATAAACTTTATTCTTCACGAAACAGATAAAAAAATTGGAAGTAAAAATGATTATAAGTTTTTAAGAATTAAATCTTCTATCAACAAAGATTGGCAAGAAACAGGTCAAAAAATATCAAGATATGCTGGGCCTAAAGAACTTGAATTTGCTCTGTTATCTATCGAATCAAACACAGGACTAATCAGGGCAATGATAACCAGCAAAAATCCATCAATTAATGAATACAATAGAGTTATTTCATCTGTAAGACCATTAGGTTCTACTTTTAAAATAATCCCTTATGCTTCTGCATTAATAGAAGGAATAAAATTAAGCGATAAATTTGAAGACTTACCAATATGCTGGGGAAGTTATTGCCCAAAAAATTTTTCAGAAGACTATAGAGGTTCAATATCTTTGATTGAATCATTTAAAAGCTCATCAAATATCGTTCCAATATCAATAACAAAAAAAATCGGCTTAAAAAATATTATTAATTTAGCGAATTCATTTGGACTAGGTTACGAGCAAGAGTTTGAGGAATTCCCATCATTAGCTATTGGATCCTACGGAGATAATCTTTTAAACATCACAAATGCATATTCTGCAATAAACAATAATGGGAAGATCCAAAGCCCTGAAATCATAGAAAAAATAGAATCATTTAAAAAACAACCTATTTGGGAAAACAATTCTATTTCTAAGAAAATATTAGATTTAAAAATAAATAAGAAAATAAATAAACTTCTTGAAAAATCTGTAAAAGAAGGAACTTCAAAAGCAGCCTCTATAAAAGGAAAGAAAATTTATGGGAAAACAGGAACATCTGATGGGAATAAAGATCTCTGGTTTATTGGTTCCATTGATAACCTTACAACGGGGATCTGGATAGGTTACGACGATAATAAGGAATCTGAATTATCTAGTGGAAATGCAGCTTATTTATGGAAGAAGTTCATATCTGAAATTTATAAAATTCCAATTAAAAAATAAGTTATATTTTTAAGATTTATAAGAAATTATTGCAGAATAAAATCCATCACCAGGATAATCCAAGCTTGGTAAAATTTGCTGTTGGCTAACCAATTTTAAAGTCTTGTTTTTTTCAATAAATCGTTCAATTAATAGATTATTTTCATCGGGACAAATAGTACAAGTTGAATAAACTAAAGTGCCATTTTTTTTCAAAAGTGGGAAAATACTCTCCAAAAGTTTTTCCTGTAATAAAGTTAAAGATTTTATTTTTTCTTTACTTAAAGACCATCTAGAATCTGGATTCCTTGAAAGAGTTCCAATGCCTGAACATGGAGCATCTAATAAAATCTTATCAAAATAAGATGTAAACTTAGGATTTAATTCAATCAAACTCGTAGCATCAGCCTTAAGGGTATTAACAGATTTCAAATTTAACCTTTCTAAATTTGATTGCAGTATTTTCAATCTTTTTGCTGATCTATCTACAGCAAGAATTTCAGCACTATCGTTTGTTAATTCTGCCAAGTGGGTAGACTTACTTCCTGGAGCTGCACAAGCATCTAAAATCTTTTCACCTTCTTTTGGATTTAAGAGAGGTGCTATCCACTGAGAAGATCTATCTTGAATTGTCCAAAGTCCATCACAATATCCAGGTAAATTTTTTATAGATCTTGGATTAGATTTTAGAGTAATTCCATTATGTATATCTTTAATAATTTCAGCATCAATTTTATTTTCATGAAGTACTTTCAAAAAGTTATCTAAATTAGTTTTTAATTGATTAATTCTCAAATCAATTGAAGGTTTTTTATTAAATGCCTTAATGATATTTTCACCCTCGCTGTTGCCGACCCATTTATAAAGATCCTTCACAAGCCATAATGGAAATGATTCAAGATATGAAATTCTTTCTTTTCTATCAGAAGATAATTCTGGAAAAATTTTTTGTTCTAATTTTCTCGATGCATTTCTCAATATCGCATTTACAGTTCCCGCTAAACCATTTAAATCTGTTTTTTTAGCTACTTCTACAGTGGTAGAAATAGCAGCAGGAAATGGAATTTTATCCATTTTCAATAGTTGATATAAACCTATGTGTAGAAGCCATCTTAACTTTGGAGGCTGCTTTTTATGAGTAATTTTTGATGTATGATCCGTCCAGAGATCAAGAAATTTTCTATACCTTATGCATCCAAAAGATAATTCTGTAATAAAAGCTATATCAAGAGGATTAAATTGATAATTTTTTAAAACCTTTTCAAGGGCATGATCAGAAAAATCACCAGAACTAACTTTTAATAAAATTTCCCAAGCAGCCTTTCTTTGTAAATATCCTATGCTCAAAATATAATTTATTTTTAAAGATAACTTTAATATACAAAAAATTCAAAAATTTAAACTACTTTTTCAATTGCAGAATTAAACCAAATGAAACCTAAGATAGAAATGAGTGACAGATTAAATCCTAAAAAAAGAAAGATATTTAAATAATGGATTCTTTCCCGAAAAAATATTATTTTATCTTTTTGATACTTCATTAGTAAAATAAAAACTTAATCAGGAATTCAAACGGCAACCAATATTGATAGATCCTGCATCAAGCATTCTTCCTAATTTAATTGCTATGGATTCTTCCAACCTTGTGAAATTAGTTTGATGGGTAGTTATCCAATCTAATTCAGAAAAAGTGATAATACCCGTAGAATTACTTTTTAAAAAAAGTGTCCCAATTTCCATTAGATAAATCTAATTTTTTCTAAGTTAACATCCGTACTTAATATTTCGTAGTAACATAATATTCTTTTAATTTTTCAAAAATAACTATAGGTAATTAGTCTTAATATTATTGAATATCTCTTAAAAATGTTTCGGCGGTTCTTTGGTGATTATTTAATTTTTCCTCTGACATTTTATCGAGATTTCTTGTTAACATTGCCAGCCGATATTGATTTCTAAAAAAGCTTTCATTATCTTTAATGAATTTCCAAAATAAGCCATCCCAAATTTCACACCAGGGGCCACTTTTAAAATTAGACATTTTTCTAACATAATTAGAGCTTGATATATATGGTTTTGTTGAAAAGATACCTCCATCACTAAACTGACTCATTCCGTAAACATTTGGGACCATAACCCAATCATATGAATCAATAAACATTTCCATAAACCATTTATAAACTTGATTGGGGTGAATTCTACATAGAAGCATGAAGTTACCAATAATCATTAACCTCTCAATATGGTGACAATAACCATATTTAATAATATTTTTTATAACAACATCTACTGGTTCAATTCCTGTATTTCCTTGATAAAAACATTCTGGAATTGGCTTATCTTCAAAATTCCAAAAATTACTGTTTCGCATCTTTGTTCCGTACTTTTTATAGACAAGACAAATAAATTCTCTCCATCCAATAATTTGACGAATAAAACCCTCTAAAGAGTTAATAGGAACATTATTATTTTTTGCATAAAATAATGCTTTATTTACTACTTGATCTGGTGTTAATAAGCCGCTATTTAAAAGAGGAGAAAGTAAACTATGCCACAAAAAAGAATTTTCACTAGAAATAGCATCCTCATAATCTCCAAATAAGGAAAATCTATGTTTAAAAAAATCATTTAACCATTCATCTGCCTCATCAAAATTAGTTGGATATAAAAAGTTATTACTTTCTCCAATAAACTCAATATCAAAATTTGCTAATGACCTTTCTGCATTAACTACAAATTTATTTTTTGGTAATTTAGGAGTATCAGGTATGTTTATGTTTTTTGGTAATTTTTTTCTATTCATTTCATCAAAGCTCCATTTACCACCTTCAGGAGTATCATCAGGATTAACTAATATCTTTTGGCTCTTTCTTTGGTTCTCATAAAATCTCCCCATAAGAGGTTTTTTTGTATTTGATGCAAATAACTCTTTTAAATCTTCACTGCTCATAAACATGGGAGAAGGCAAAATATTTAAAGCTAAATTATTTCTTTCAACAAAATTATTAATTCTCTTCTTTATTAAAAAATCATGAGGGTCAATAAGATTTATTTTCTGATATTTATCTTTAATAAATTCTGATAAGTAGTCGACTGTAGAAATATTATTCTTGTTTTCGATATATAAAACTTTAAAGCCAGATATTTCTAAATAATTTTTATAAGCGAGCATAGATGCTCTATGAAAAACTAACTTGTTTTTATGGTTAATTAATTTGTGAAATTTATCATTTCCAAAAAATAATGAATCTTCCAAAATCAAAATTTCACAATTTATTTTTAAGATTGGGCTTTCTCTAAAAAGTTGATTTGGAAAAATAATTGATACTTGTTTCATCTTTGCGACTTCCTGTTACTACATCTTTTTGAACAGTAGATAACATCATCCCAACAGTTTTTCCATTTTTTACGCCAAGCGAACGGCCTATTGCAAACAGGACAAGTTTTAGTAGAAAGATTTTTCAAAATTTATAATTTTCTTTTATGAGTAGATTTAAATCTAGTTGAATCTTTAAGCGCCATATGTTTTGTATTTCTTCCCGAAACTCTCTTTCTCCAGACTTTGAAGGATTTTGGTTTAAGATTTTGACGCATAATTTTTATCGCATCTTCCTCTTTTAAACCAAATTGATACTCGATAGCTTCAAAGGGTGTTCTATCTTCCCAACACATTTCTATTATTCTGTCTATATCGATATTTTCCATATTTATTGTTCACATTGGGATGTACAAAGTTTTTCAATGTCAGATCTACCTGTAATTTGAAGTCTATATCTTGCCCAATATTTGTATACCAGTCTTAATATGGGAGATAAAAATTTAATCTTCAAGGGATAATAAACCCAACCTAAACCAACTAATTCATAAGAATACGCAAGTACATCAAGTCCCCTAATAACTTCACCATTTTCCAAAATCCCATGCAGGTTTGACATAGCTTCTGAATATGAGATGTTATTAAAAAGACTTTGATCATAATCCTTACTATTAATATCTATAAATAAAATTTGATTTGAGATATCTCTCTTTTTTAGAAAATTTGTTTCTCTTAAACAAAGTGGACAACCACCATCGAATAAAAATTTTAATTTATTTTTCATATTTTTATTCAAATATAGAAATTAAATAACTTTTTTGTGGGATAAAAAAAAATTTTAACAGTACAAGCTTTATAAAGCCTTAATAATTGACAGTTCTAATTTAATGAAATTGTATTATCTTGATTATTAATAAGCCATTGATTAAGGGATACATCAATGGTTTAAAAAAATTTATGATCAGTCATCTAAAAGATGGACTCCTTCTCCTACATCAGGAGTAAATTTACAATATTTTTCAAAAATGAGTCCAACACCTCTCATTTTTTCTCCTAATTCATCGTTAAATCTATTCCATTCTTCCGATTCACGCTCAGGTAAATCCCATCCTTGTTTTTCTACCATGCTAGTAATGACTGTATAGTCCCATTCAATGTATGCCATTGCATTAATTCATACTACTCAAATATTATAAACCAAGAGATTTAATAGGTAATCAATATTTTTTTAATATAATTTAAAAGTGTGAAAAAATTATAAATGTCAATTTTGCCAAGAAGATTTGAACGCATCAAAAGTGTTTTAGATTGCAGAATGAGAAACTTGACTGTTTTAGTTGAGGATGTCAATAAACCACATAATTTATCCGCGATATTAAGGACATGTGATGCAGCTGGAGTTTTCAAAGCAAATTTTATTAGCAAAACGAATGCAGTTAAGACTTTTAATAGTACTGCTCAAGGAAGTCAAAAATGGGTCAAACTAAATAATCATGAAAACACTATCACGGCAATATCTGATTTAAAGAATCAGGGTTTTAAATTATTTGGAACGACTCTTAATAGTGAATCAGTAGATTATAGAAATTTTGATTATTCTCAAAATACATGTTTTGTTTTGGGAGCAGAAAAATGGGGATTAAGTAATGAACTCATATCAATGGTTGATCAATCAATTTTTATACCTATGAGAGGTATGGTTCAATCCCTGAATGTTTCAGTTGCTGCTTCCATATTATTATTTGAAGCTATTCGCCAAAGAAAAAATAAAGGTATATTGCCCGCTAATGGAGAAGGTTTAAATATAGATGAATATCAAGAAACACTTTTTGAATGGTGTTACCCAGAATTAGCTGCGGTGTATAAAAAATCAGCTAAAGAATATCCAAAGTTGAATGATCAAGGAGAACTTGATCCTATTAAAGATAACTAAATTTATTCAGAATTTTGACTATCAAAAATTTCTTCAAGATCCTCTCCTATAAAAGAAAGACCTAAAACTAAAAAAAACATTGCCAAACCTGGAAACAAAGCCGTCCACCATATACCAGTAGGTAAAGCGGCAAGAGCAAGATTTAAATCACTTCCCCACTCTGGGACATCTGCAGGAACACCAAGGCCTAAAAATCCTAAACTTCCTAATACCAAAACAGCATCCGCAGCATTTAGGGTAAGCAGAATAGGCAATGGTGTTATTACATTTGGGAGAATATATTTAAAAACAATTGTTTTAACATCAGCTCCTGAAACTTGAGCTGCCTCCACATAAGTTTCGGATTTAACCAATATTGTCTGATTTCTGATTAATCTAAAATATTGAGGAGAGTAAACAATACACAATGCCAAAGCTGCGTTAAGGATACCCTTACCCAATACAAAAGCCACAACAACTGAAAGTAAAATTACAGGTATTGAAAAAATAGTATCCATTATTAGTGATAAGCATTTATCAAAAAAACCACCAAAATATCCACTTAATAATCCCAATGGCAAACCCAAACTTAATGAAAAAAGAATAGCTAAGAATACAACTTCTATCGCTAAGGATGATCCTTGCAAAGTTCTTAAACAAACATCTCTTCCTAATCTATCTGTGCCACAAAAATGATTAAGCGAAGGAGGGGCAAAGATATCATTGCTTAATATTGAAGATGAATAACCAAAAAAATTATTGGCCTCTAAAAATTTCATT
>CACAQP010000027.1 GCA_902534685.1 uncultured Prochlorococcus sp. | reverse complement strand
TATAAATGCATTTATTGGAAGATCAATTTGTGTGTCGCTAACTTCTGGTATTTCTTGCCCACTAATTTCTGAAATAGCCTCATGGAGCATTTCTATATATAAATCATAACCAATAGCATTAACCTTTCCACTTTGTTCTTCTCCTAGTAAACTTCCTACACCTCTTATTTCCATATCTTTCATTGCTAGTTGGTATCCACTTCCCAATTCTGAAAAGTCTTTAATCGCTTTTAATCTTTGTTTTGCCGCATCATTAATTTTATTTATATTTGGATAAAATAACCAAGCATGTGCCTGTACACCGCTTCTACCGACTCTTCCTCTAAGTTGATAAAGTTGTGAAAGTCCAAATTTGTGAGAATCCTCAATAATAATTGTATTTACTTTAGGGATGTCTAATCCACTTTCAATGATCGTTGTGCAAATCATTAGATCTACTTCTCCATTATTAAAGGCAATCATTGCGTTTTCAAGATCTGTTTCGTTCATTTGCCCATGAGCAATAATAAATTTTAAGCTGGGAAACATATTTTTTAATTTGACTACAGCCTGATCGATATCTGAAATTCTTGGAAGAACATAAAATATTTGCCCTCCCCTATCAAGTTCTTGATTAATTGCGGTTCTTATAACATCCATATCTATTTCAGATAAATATGTTTTTATCGATCTTCTTGATGGAGGAGGAGTATTTAATAAGCTCATTTGTCTCAATCCAGATAAACTCATATAAAGAGTTCTTGGGATTGGAGTTGCCGAAAGAGTTAAAACGTCTATGTTGGTTTTGATTTTTTTAATTTTCTCCTTTTGTCTTACTCCAAATCTTTGTTCTTCATCAATAACTAGTAATCCTAAGTTTTTAATTTCAATTTCATTTCCTAGAATTTGGTGCGTTGCTACTACTAAATCAATTTTGTTATTTTTCAACCCTGCATAGATTTCCTTTCTCTCATAAGGGGTTTTGAATCTATTGAGTAATGAAACTTTTATTGGGTAAGGTGAAAATCTATTATTTATTGTTCTCCAATGTTGCTGAGCTAGGATTGTTGTGGGCGCTAGTAATATTACCTGCTTGCCTGATGTAATAGCCTTGAAAATAGCCCGAACAGCTACTTCTGTTTTGCCAAATCCTACATCTCCACAAACTAACCTGTCCATTGGCTTATCGCTTTCCATATCAGATTTTATTTCTTCTACAGCAGTAATTTGATCAGGTGTTGGTTGATAAGGGAATGATTCCTCTAATTCATCTTGCCAAGGACCATCTTCTGGGTATCTATGACCCTTTAATTTTTCTCTCTTTGCATAAAGTTTTAATATATCGATAGCAACTTTTTTTATTTGTTTCTTATTTTTATCTTTAATTCTTTCCCATTCGTTCCCTCCTAATTTATTAATTTTCGGCTTTATATTTCCGCTTGATCGATATCTGTTAACACTACCAAGTTGATCAGCGGCAACACTTATCTTCCCATCCTGATATTGAATAACTAAATAATCTCTCGAATCTCCTGTTATATTTATTTTTTCTATTTTTAAAAATTTTCCTATTCCATGATTTTTATGAACTATAAAATCACCTGGAGTAATCTTATTCACATTTATATTTGAATTGACACTTCTTTTTTTTCTTCTTATGAATACATTATTAAAAAGAGATTGTTGTGAAAATAATTCTTTATCTGTTATAAGGACAACTTTCCATATCGGAAGATAAAAACCCTCGATTTCATAATTATTTTTATTTTTTATAATTAAAGGAGTTGAGTTATTAATTGACTTAAATGCTTCATCAATATCATTAGGATTGTTTAAGAAGTTTGTATTACATTCATGCTCAAAAAGTAAAGTCCTTGTTCTCAATGGCTGTGCTGATAATATCCATATTTTTTCATTATTTTTTATATTTTTATTTATATCATTGGATAATTTTCCTATATTTTTAGAGTATGAATTTATTCTTTTATCATTTAACAAAAACCTATTATCAATATTGACTTTAGATTCAAATTCATAAAATTTTATTAAATTAAATTTTCCTAGAGAATTTAATATTTCGTCAAACTTTAAATGCAAATTGGGCTTTGCCTCTAAATTAATGTCATTATTTTTAAGATTCTTATTTAATTCATAGGCACAATTATCAAAATTACTTTCTGAATCTATATACCAATTATGTGCAAATTTCTTACACTCTTCTAATTCATCAATTACAAGAATTGTTTCTCTATTTATAAAATCTATTAAATTTGAGGGTTCTTTTTCAATTATTCCTAAATAACGATCAAGATTGTTTTTATTAATATCTTCTGAATTAAAAATACTGTTTTTAGATATATTATTTAACTTATCTTTTATTAGCAAATCAAATCCAGCCTGTATTATTTCAATATTATTGATACTTTCTAATGTTTTCTGTGTTTGGGGATCATATTCTCTTATTTTCTCGATTACATTGTCAAAAAATTCTAATCTAATAGGAAACTCATTATTGACAGGATAAATATCTATTATTTCCCCTCTCCTACTCCAAAATCCTTCTGTTGAAGTTATATTATGCTTCGTATAACCCAGTAAAGTAAGTTTATTTGCTAATTCTTGAATTTCGATTTGAAACCCTTTTTGTAGATCTAATTTGTTTTGAATTAATAAGTTTTTGTTTATTAGATGAGGTTGTAGTGATCTCTCTGTTGATATAACAATATTAAGTTCATTTTTCTCTTTTTTTATTAATTTGGATAAAACAGTAAGCTGACTAAATTCAATTTCTTTGGATTTATTAATTGATGCGTACGGCTGATGCTCTGTTGGAGGATAATATAAAACTTCTTTATCATTTATGCTTTCAAAATAACCAATCCATTTGTAGGCAATTTCTACATTAGGACAAATTAATAATATATTTTTTCCTTCTTTTTTTGCGATACTATCTAATATTATTGATTTTGCATATCTACTTGAACCAACAATATTTAATTCATTATTTATTGAAATCCTTTTTATTAATTCAGAAGTAATTTGTGAGTTCGAAATATAATCAACTAAAGTATTTAAACTCATTTATAGCTTTCAATCTTGATTACAAATAACCGATCCATTATATTAGATTTTATACTGATTGTGAATAATATTTGATGGATTCAGCCGCAATAAATTCTTTTATACCCACACTAGATCAGGTAGATAGTTGGTACGAAATAATTACACTTTTACCAATATTAATTGCTCTAGAATTATTATTGTCGGCAGATAATGCTGTCGCGTTAGCTTCTCTTACTAAATCCCTCGACAGTTCAGAATTAAGGTCAAGAGCCTTAAATATTGGTATAACGATATCTTTATTATTTAGAATTATTCTCATCATATTATCTAATGTTCTTCTAAAGTTTATTCTTATTAGAGTTTTTGCTGGTTTTTATTTAATATACTTATTTGTCTCTAATGTTTTTTTTAATTCAGATATAGAAAACACTGAAAATGGGACAGATAATAATAAAAATAATTTTAGGTTCTTAAGGGTTGTAGCGCTTCTTTCAATTACTGATTTTGCATTTTCTATAGACAGTATCACTACTGCAGTAGCTATAAGCGATCAATACATATTAATTATATTTGGAGCAGTAATTGGAGTATTAGCTTTAAGATTTACATCGGGGATTTTTCTAAAACTTTTGGATATATTTTCTAGATTAGAAACAGCCGGTTACGTAGCAATTTTAATCGTTGGAATTAAACTTTTACTAAACACATTAATTAAAGAATCTATTCTTCCAGACTACTATTTTTATATTTTGATTCTTTTTGCTTTCATTTGGGGATTCTCTAAAAAAGAATCTAAAATTTAATCTGAGAGATATTCACCTACTGATGGCTTTAACTGTTGTATTAATTGATTTTTGCTAGAAATGTTTTTGCCTTCAAGTTTTGCTTCTAACAAAATAATAGGATCTGTTTTACTTGAAATTATTATTCCTTCATTTTCTATAACAGCAAGAATAATACCTGGTCCTGAATTATTGCTCATGAAAAGGTATTTTTCATTTTTAATTTCATCAATACTCAAAACTTTGATTTTAAGTATTTTTAAGTTCTTTCCTCTAAAAGTAGTATTTGCTCGCGGGTGTAATGCTTTTATTTTTTGAGAAATTTTAATTGCCTCATAACCCCAATCAACTTTAAAGTCTGATTTTTCAATCATTCTTGCGTAAGTAATTTCTCTTCCAAGGGTATTTTGTTTTGTTAGTTGAGGATCAGTATTTTTATTAATATTTTCTTCGATTAAAGATGTAGCATTTAAAAATAATTTTGCCGATAAAATACTAAGTTTTCCCGATAGTGTATTTAAATTATCGTTATTATTGATTTTAATTTTTTCTTCCAACAATATGTCGCCAGTATCTAGTCCCTCATTCATTTTCATAATTCCTACACCCGTAAATTCATCGCCTTTCATAAGGGACCATTGAATTGGGGCGGCACCACGCCATCTTGGAAGTAATGAAGCATGTGCATTCCAACAACCAAATTTTGGGATTTCCAATATCTCTTTGGGTAAAATTTTCCCGTAAGCTATAACAATAAATAAATCACAAGAAAGTGATTTAAGTTCATTTATAAAATCTATATTGCCCCTGATTTTTTCTGGAGTATAAATTTTTATAGATTCTCTCTCAGCAATGCTTTTAACAGGTGAGGCTATTAATTTATTACCCCTAGATCTCTTCTTATCTGGTTGGCTTACTACTGCAATTACCTCGTGCTTAGATTTAATAAAAATATCAAGACTAGGAATTGAATATTCAGGTGTTCCCCAGAATATAATTCTCACGCGTCACCAGTTATTGATAATTCATCTACCCATATATGTGGAGAAATTCCACTTGTTGTTACCTCCTGGCTTGATTCAATATTTACTATATTTTTCAAAAGATATTTGATATCCCCTGCTACAGTGGCAGATTCTATTGAGATTTTTTTACCGTTTTTGTAGAGCCATCCATCAAATGGAAGAGAAAATGAACCTTGGCTTGCTCTGACACCTGCATGGATTGCATTTAACTCTTCGATATAAACAAATTCTCCCTCATGAGTAGAATGATCTAGTGATGTTTTTAGATCAAAATTTTCTTCTGATTTTTCAACTACTATCCAATCAGGAGATACTGAGACTTTTGATCCTAGTCCCGCGTGGCCAGTGGGAGTTGTATTAAATATTCTTGCAGTTGATTCAGAATGTATAAAATTTTCAATTCTCCCTCTATTAATTAGACATAGTCTTTTGGTTGGGGTTCCTTCTCCATCAAATGGTGTTGAAGAAATATTCTTTTCGTGAAGGCCATCATCATAAATATTAAGTGCTTCTGTTGATAGTTTCTCTCCGATTGAATTTTTATTAGATAAGCTCACTCCATCTATGATGCTTCTAGCATTAAACATTGAGCTAAAGGCGTTAATGATGGTTAAAAAAGACTCTGGGGAAAAACATATTAAATATTTATCAGTTTTAATAGGTGAATAATTTAAATGAGAAATTGTTTTATTTGAAGCCTCTTTAATACAGGACTCTATATCTATATCATCAGCTCCATATCCAAGTTTTACGGAACCTGAACTACGAGGCTTCTGATCTTTCTCTTCTGCTCTTGCATATAAATATAGTGCTGCTTGACTTTTGGAATAACTTCGAAAAGCACCATCGCTATTTGCATAAACTCTCTCAAAAAAGGTCTCAGATAAACCATTATATGGAACAGATTTTATTGATACATGACTTTCTATTAATTTTACTTCCGCTTCTCTTAAAAGAGTAAGTAATTTTTTTATTCCTACAGGACTTCTTTTTTTAACTTCCTTATCTTTAATAGGTTCCTTCGCTAGTGGTGAAAATTCTGTACTTTCGTTTTTATTGCCGAAATCAGAAGCTATATTTGCTTGTTTAAGAGCCTTTTTAATACCAGATTCACTAATATCGCTTGTTGTAGTAATTCCAACTAGATTCGATTGATTCCAAACTCTTATAGTTAAAATTTGCTTTTGTGATGCTTTAAGTTGTTTAGCCTCTCCTTTATCTACTTGAACAGAGTAATCATTAGAAAAGCTTGCACCATAATCCCATTTTCTAAGATTTAGAGAATTTGCAGCTTGGGATATTTGAGTTGTTATTTCTTTTGAATTCATATCCTATCTTCCACCAACTGTGATTGAATCAACCTTAATATGAGGTTGGCCAACAGTTACGTTGACACTTCCACTGATGGATCCACAAAAACCTGGGGCTAATTCTAGGTCATTTCCGCACATTGATATTTTTGGCATAACTTCTTTAGCCTCACCAATAAGAGTGGCTCCCTTTACTGGGCTATTTAATTTACCATTTTTAATTAGATAACCTTCTTCTACAGCAAAATTAAATTGTCCTGTAGCACCTACACTGCCTCCACCCATTGATTTGCAGTAAAGACCATCGCTGATACTATTTATTAAATCTTCTTTGGAGTAATCACCTTTAGCTATATAAGTATTTCTCATTCTTGAAGCTGCAGCAAAAGAATAATTTTGTCTTCTTCCGCTTCCTGTTCTTTTATGTCCAGTTCTTAATTCACCTGCCCTATCTGATATAAATTTTTTTAAAATTCCATCCTTTATAAGAACAGATTTTTCAGGTTCCATCCCTTCATCATCTACTGATAATGAACCAAAGGATCCTTCTGATATCCCTTCATCTATTGCTGTTACAGATTCATGTGCAATTTTTTCATTCAATTTATTCTCAAATGGTGTTGTTCCTCTTTCTATTTGAGTAGTTTCAAGTAAATGACCACAGGCTTCGTGGAATATAACACCACCAAATTTATTAGCTAATACAACAGGCATTTGCCCCGCATCAACGTAATCCGCATACAACATATTCATTGAACTTTCAAACACATCATTAGCTGCTTTTTCGTGATCCCATAATCTAAATTCATTAGGCCTTCCTGATGATCCAAATCTTCTACTTCCACTAGATCTATATTGGGCATCATTAGCAATTACATTGAGTCCAACTGTTTGATGCAATCTGATATCACAGGCATAGGTTCCATCGCTAGAAGCTATGATAACCTCTTGCAAATTTCTTGAGTAACTTCCTTTTCTAGCTATAATTTTATTATTTTTTTTGAGAGAATTTGTGCTGAGTAATAGTTTTTCGCTTATTTCATGAATCGATGGGACTTCATTTATCCATTTTTTCTTGGATAAACTATAGTCCCTAAGTTTATTTAAACCGTTGAACTCTTCTCTTTTTTTAACGTCTGTTATGTCTAACATCTCTATAGCCTGAGATACCGATCTCATCAATCCATTCTTTGATAAATCATTTGTACTTACAAATCCATCTTTTTTATCCTTGAAGATTCTGATGCCAGCACCCCTGCCAAATGATGGACTTACACTTGTAATAAAATCCTCTTCAGCTAGCACACTTGAGTTGTCAGTATTCTCTATAAATATTTCTACAAAATCTGCCCCAAGTCCAATCCCGTAGTAAATAATTTCTTCTAATAAATCTTTATTGCAACAACCAAAAACGATTTCATTTGATTTGATTTGTGACGAAAGCATGTGACTCTATTAATCTTCTCTTAATGAAAGATTATCTAATCGAAGGTTGGAAATCTTTGCTATCAAGAGGTTTTAATAAGTATAGTCTTAATAACTGATAACCGTTCGATAAATATTTAGGTAATTTTTTGAAAGTTTTTGATACTTTATTTCCTTCACTGCCTGCAATATCTGAAAGGACCATATTATTCTCTACTATTTTATCTAATCTTTCATAAAAAGATTTATCATAAACATCTAGTACTACAGGAAAAACTCTCGCAGAAGTTTCATTTGTTTTATTGATAACATATTGATCGTAATCTTTAGCATCTAATCCTAAAGAAACGTAGAAATCTTTTTTGATTCCCAGATCCCTTGCATACATAGTCGCAAATACAGCAAGTAAGAAAAATCTAGACCATAACTTGGATGTTAATGGAAGATTGTTCAAGAAATATCTAAATCTATGGAAATAGTCAAATATTGGATGAGTAAATGTAGAGCCACCAATCGTAATTTTTTGACTTAACGATCTTACAGTACGTGGTTGTGCTTTCATTAGTGCATCAAAGAAATCACCATGTCTATTTTCATCTTGACACCAATTCTTAAAGTAATTAAATAGTGGAAAAATTTTACTATCTGGATTCTTTTCAAGATGTCTATAAATAGCGATGTATCTCCAATAGCCTATTTTTTCAGATAAATAAGTGGCGTAAAAAATACTTCTAGGTGGAAAATAAGTGTAATCTTTATTGGCTGTTAAGAAACCTAAATCTAACTGTAATCCAAAGTCACTCATTGATTTATTCAAGAAACCTGCATGCCTAGCTTCGTCTCTGGCCATATGGGCAAAACATTCAGCAAGTAATGGATTTTTGTCTTTAATCCTCCTACTAAGTTCCTTATAAAGTAAAAAACCTGAAAATTCTGAAGTACAACTACCTTCTAGAAAATCAACGAAGAGTTCTCTTGTCTCAGAATCTAATTTTTCTGCAGCTCCCTCAAATTCACTATTTCTTACAAAATGATGCCTATTGTAATCTTTCCTAAATTCTTCACATATAGCTTCCAATTCTTCCTCATTTATTGATAAATCCATATTTTCCATTGCCTCGAAATCTGTTGTGTAAAATCTTGGAGACAATATTGTTTCCTTTGATGGTACTTTCCCATTATTTATTTCTTTTTTATTCTTTGATTCAATAGTTGATTGAGTCATCTTTAGTTTTATCTATTAATACTATTATTTACTATGATTTGTATTTTCGAGGGAAAAGTTAACTTGGTGTTATTGTTTCTTTAATTAATTCCTATTAATTTTTGTCCATTTAATCTCTGCATTACTCTTGAAATAATTAATTTAAGGGTTATTCTTTTTTCGTCAATAAGGAATGATTCAATAATGCTAGGCTTTTGGTTAGATCTTGATAAAGAAATACTTTTTAATGAGCTAATATCATCCTTTTCAAAAGAGAGCCAAAAGTTGCAAGTATCTTTAATTTCACAATTTATTACCCAACATTTATCTCCAGCAATTGGTCTATTGGTATTTTGCAGTTGAATATTGTTTATTTCAAATCCTCTTTGATTAATTTCTTCTTTTAATGAAGGAATTAAATGGATATTTATAAATTCTTGAAATGGCTTTTTCTCTATAGGTACTTCTTTTTGTGGTTTAGGTATACTTTTAGATGGTGTATCATTTGAAATATTGATGTCAACTTTAGGATCAGAAGTATTTTGTGATTCAGAATTCTTTCCACTTACATTAATAAATTCTTCCTTTTTAGTATCTTTAATTTGCTCAAAGTTGGATTTATTAATATTGTCAGAAATATTATTATTAATTTCACTTTTTTGTTCAAAATTCTCTTCCATGAAAAAATTTTATATATAAATCATTATAAATAAAAATAACCATTTTATTTAATTTATATCAACAAGTTTTCTACCAATCATTAATATCATTACCCCAGTCATCTATGTAATCAGACCTATTTGTAAAATTTTGATCTCTCTGTAAACTATTTTCTTCAGTATTTTTGATTACTCTATAATTAACAGATATTGTTGGTTGAGCATCTCTGATATCCCTTTGAGGTGGCATCTCTTTATTTGATTTAATATCTTCTTCATTATTGATAGTTTCATGATTTTCCTCTAAATTTCTAAAAGTGTCTTCTTTAAAACCTGTAATCATACTATTTAATACTGTAGTCACAAATAAACCAGAAAAGAAAGAAATACTGATTAATTTTCCTAAACTTACTTCTTTGACACTCCATTTAAAGTATCTAAATGAGGTGTTTTGATTATTATTTATATATAATAATGTTTGAAAGGTTATTATAATAAATAGGATTAGTAATAAAAACTTTTTCTTAAGTTTCATTTCGAGATAATGCCTTCTTTTTCTTTAAATATTTCCATATTATATTTATAGATATTTTTATGTTAATTCCAAATCTACTTGATATTTAAGTATATCTACTTTTATGATTTTGACTTCTATTTCATCTCCGACCTTATATGATTTCTTAGATTTCCTTCCAATCAATATATTTTGTCTTGATCTAAACTCATACCAATCATTATTAAGAGTACTTACGTGAACTAGACCTTCCAGATTAAGTTCAGAAATCTCAACAAAAAAACCATAGTTTTGTACTGTTAGTATAACTCCACTGTAAGTATTGCCTAATAATTTTTCTGCTTTTCTTACTTTCTTTATACTAATC
>CACAQP010000026.1 GCA_902534685.1 uncultured Prochlorococcus sp. | reverse complement strand
ATACAAATGAATTAGATGTAAGAATCCCAGGCAGACAATGGAAGGGGGGGGAGCCTCCTAAGGAAGAATTCGAAAAAAATTTAATAAATGATTTTTGTTAGATTTTAATTAATATCTGTGAATAATTTGTTTAAGACTATTAATAATGAGTTATTCTTTTAAAAGCTAAATTTATGTTAATGGCAATTTCAAGAGGAGATCTCGTAAGAGTAAAAAGACCTGAATCATATTGGTACAACGAAATAGGTAAAGTTGCTTCAGTTGATACATCAGGTATTAAATATAACTGTGTTGTTAGATTCGATAAAGTCAATTATGCTGGCATAAGCGGGACTGATGGTGGAGCAAATACAAATAATTTCGCTGAAAGTGAATTAGAGAAAGCTTAAATAATTGCCTGAATTACCTGAAGTAGAAACTGTTCGCAGAGGTTTAGAGCAAAAACTTGATAAGTTTATTATCAAAAAAATAGAAGTCTATAGGGATTCAACCGTAGCTTATCCTAAAAAAAAAGAAGAATTTATTAATGGACTTCAAAACTCACTTTTATACAAATGGGATAGAAGAGGAAAATATTTAATAGCTGAACTAAAGAAAATTGAAAATGAGAATATTCGATTTCCTCTCGAAAAATATTCAAATAATAATGGTTTTCTTGTGGTTCATCTAAGAATGACTGGATATTTCAAATTTATTGAAAGCTCAACTCATCCTTGTAAACATACGAGAATAAGATTTTTCGATGAAAATAATAATGAGCTTAGGTACATTGACGTAAGAAGTTTTGGTCAAATGTGGTGGATTAATAAAGGCCTATCGCTTAACAAAATAATTAAAGGATTAGCTTCATTAGGACCAGAACCATTTTCTAAAGACTTTGATGAAAATTATCTTAAGAAAGTTATTTCAAAAAGAACAAAATCTATAAAAGCTATTTTATTAGATCAAACAATAGTGGCGGGCATAGGTAATATTTATGCTGATGAAAGTTTATACTCTGCTGGAATCTCACCTTTCAGGGAAGCTCGAACAATAAAGAAGAATGAGTTAATCAAGCTCAAAGAATCAATTGTAAATGTATTAGAAAAAAGTATAGGTTCTGGGGGCACGACATTTAGCGATTTTAGGGATTTGGAGGGAGAGAATGGGAATTTTGGTTTACAGACAAATGTCTATAGGAGAACTGGGAAAGAATGTCGGAGATGTGGAAATTTAATTGAAAGACAAAAAATTACTGGAAGAAGTACCCATTGGTGTCCTAAATGCCAAAAATAAAAAAGGGCTTACTCAAGAAGAGTAAACCCTTTTAAATATTTTTACCTGGCATTGAGCTATTTTCTCAAGGGGCTACCCCCTAAATATTTTCGCCGCTGATGCGTTTCACAACCGAGTTCGAGATGGATCGGAGTGGTTCCACATCGCCATGAACACCAGGATAGGGTGAACCTTGAGAACTGCATAGAAAATTATATAAATTAAAAACAATAAATTAAGTTTATTTGGTCAAGCCCTCGGTCTATTAGTACTCCTCCGCTGCACTTGTTACCAAGCTTCCACGTAGAGCCTATCAACGGGTGTTCTTCCCGTGACCTTACTGGCTTAAGCCATGGCAATACTCATCTTGAGGTGGGCTTCCCACTTAGATGCTTTCAGCGGTTATCCACTCCGCACATGGCTACCCAGCGTTTACCGTTGGCACGATAACTGGCACACCAGAGGTGCGTTCCTCCCGGTCCTCTCGTACTAGGGAGAAATCCTCTCAATATTCCTGCGCATACACCGGATATGGACCGAACTGTCTCACGACGTTCTGAACCCAGCTCGCGTACCGCTTTAATGGGCGAACAGCCCAACCCTTGGGACCGACTTCAGCCCCAGGTTGCGATGAGCCGACATCGAGGTGCCAAACCTCCCCGTCGATGTGAACTCTTGGGGGAGATCAGCCTGTTATCCCTAGAGTAACTTTTATCCGTTGAGCGACGGCCCTTCCACGCAGAACCGTCGGATCACTAAAACCGACTTTCGTCCCTGTTCGACTTGTAGGTCTCACAGTCAAGCTCCCTTCTGCTTTTGCACTCAACGACTGATTTCCAACCAGCCTGAGGGAACCTTTGTGCGCCTCCGTTACCTTTTAGGAGGCGACCGCCCCAGTCAAACTGCCCATCAGATACTGTCCGCTTCCCGGATAACGGGTAAGCGTTAGAACCCTAGCTCTAAAAGAGTGGTATCTCACCGATGACTCAATAGTACCCACAAGCACTATTTCAACGTCTCCCACCTATTCTGCGCATTCAGAGCCCGAGCACAATATCAAACTACAGTAAAGCTTCATAGGGTCTTTCTGTCCGGGTGTATGTAGTCCGCATCTTCACAGACAATTCTATTTCGCCGAGCCTCTCTCCGAGACAGCGCGCAAATCGTTACACCTTTCGTGCGGGTCGGAACTTACCCGACAAGGAATTTCGCTACCTTAGGACCGTTATAGTTACGGCCGCCGTTCACCGGGGCTTCAGTCGCCAGCTTCACTAAAAGCTAACCAGCTTCCTTAACCTTCCGGCACTGGGCAGGTGTCAGCCCCCATACATCGTCTTGCGACTTAGCGGAGACCTGTGTTTTTGGTAAACAGTCGCTTGCGCCTCTTCACTGCGACCAGCTCTCGCTGGCACCCCTTCTCCCGAAGTTACGGGGCCATTTTGCCGAGTTCCTTAGAGAGAGTTATCTCGCGCCCCTCGGTATTCTCTACCACCCCACCTGTGTCGGTTTCGGGTACTGGCATTTGTGCCTTAACGGGTATAGGGCTTTTCTTGGAAGCATGACATCACCAACTTCGCTGCCGTAGCAGCTCGTACTCACGCCTTAGCTCAAGATGTTTTCTCCATCTCTCAAAGCCTTGAACGCTTGAACCAGTAACCAACATCTGGCCTGGCTAGCCTTCTCCGTCCCCCTTCCCAAAACACATCTGGTACAGGAATATTGACCTGTTATCCATCGACTACGCCTTTCGGCCTCGCCTTAGGTCCAGACTAACCCTCCGCGGACGAGCCTGCCGGAGGAACCCTTAGGGTTTCGGGGCATGGGATTCTCACCCATGTTTTCGCTACTCAAGCCGACATTCTCACTTCTATGCTGTCCACGTCCGCTTACGCTAACGCTTCACCCTACATAGAACGCTCCCCTACCATAAATAAATTTATCCGCAGCTTCGGTATAACGCTTAGCCCCGTTCATTTTCGGCGCAGGATCGCTCGACCAGTGAGCTATTACGCACTCCTTTGAGGATGGCTGCTTCTAGGCAAACCTCCTGGTTGTCTGGGCAATCCCACCTCCTTTATCACTTAGCGTTAATTTTGGGACCTTAGCTGGCGGTCTGGGCTGTTTCCCTCTTGACTATGGAGCTTATCCCCCACAGTCTGACTGCCTAGTTACACACAGGGTATTCAGAGTTCATATCGATTTGGTACCGCTTTCGCAGCCCGCACCGAAATGGTTGCTTTACCCCCCTGCTGGAGCACTAGACGCTACGCCTCAACGTATTTCGGGGAGAACCAGCTAGCTCCTGGTTCGATTGGCATTTCACCCCTAACCACAGCTCATCCGCTGAATTTTCAACTTCAGTCGGTTCGGACCTCCACTTGGTATCACCCAAGCTTCATCCTGGCCATGGTTAGATCACCAGGGTTCGGGTCTATAAACACTGACAAACGCCCTATTAAGACTCGCTTTCGCTGTGGCTCCACCATTTTCGGTTTAACCCGCCAGTGCCTATAAGTCGCCGGCTCATTCTTCAACAGGCACACGGTCACCCGATTAGTCGGGCTCCCATTGCTTGTAAGCTCACGGTTTCATGTTCTATTTCACTCCCCTCCCGGGGTTCTTTTCACCTTTCCCTCGCGGTACTGTTTCACTATCGGTCACACAGTAGTACTTAGCCTTACGAGGTGGTCCTCGCAGATTCACACGGAATTCCACGTGCTCCGTGCTACTCGGGATACAGCTAGGTCAACTTATCTTTCGATTACGGGGCTTTCACCCTCTGTGGCACGCCATTCAAACGTTTCTTCTAGACTTATTGATCCATATTGCTGTCCCACAACCCCGATAGTCAAGACTATCGGTTTGGGCTATTCCCCGTTCGCTCGCCGCTACTGAGGGAGTCGTTATTTACTTTCTCTTCCTCCAGCTACTAAGATGTTTCAGTTCGCTGGGTTAGCTCGCACCAACCTATATATTCAGTTGGCCGTACATGGGGTTGCCCCATTCGGAAATTCCCGGATCAAAGTGTGCTTCCAACTCCCCGAGACTTATCGCAGGTAACCACGTCCTTCATCGCCTCTGTGTGCCTAGGTATCCTCCGTGAGCCCTTTGTAGCTTGACCAATAACTTCAAAAATTGAAGCATCAGCTTAATAGAATTGTTATTAATGCATTCGCACCAATAAAAATCTGCATCATTAAAAATGCTTATTGTCTTTAAAATAATCTATGCAGTTGTCAAGGTTCTCTGAAAACAATGAAATTAATTCAATGAGTCCAGCATCTTAATGATTTTATTAGGAGGCTAGATTCGTTCAGAAATTGATCACAACACAAAACATTTCCTTTCAATTTATGAAAGAGGTGGTAATCAGTGGAGGTAAGCGGACTCGAACCGCTGACATCCTGCTTGCAAAGCAGGCGCTCTACCAACTGAGCTATACCCCCAACATAGAGATATGGGCCATCCTGGACTTGAACCAGGGACCTCACCCTTATCAGGGGTGCGCTCTAACCACCTGAGCTAATGGCCCAGGAAAAGTATTGGGTGTGACCTAGAAAAAACTTAGGAAATGAAATTCTTAATGAAAATAAGAATGCGAGATACCGATCGACCTAAGGTGACAAAATTAATATTTAACATTTTGTTGTCTCCCTGTTAGGAGGTGATCCAGCCGCACCTTCCGGTACGGCTACCTTGTTACGACTTCACCCCAGTCATTAGCCCCACCTTCGGCGTCCTCCTCCACAAGGGTTAGAGTAACGACTTCGGGCATGGCCAACTTCCATGGTGTGACGGGCGGTGTGTACAAGGCCCGGGAACGTATTCACCGCAGTATGCTGACCTGCGATTACTAGCGATTCCTACTTCACGTAGGCGAGTTGCAGCCTACGATCTGAACTGAGCCACGGTTTATGGGATTTGCTAGCTCTCGCGAGTTTGCTGCCCTTTGTCCGTAGCATTGTAGTACGTGTGTAGCCCAGGGTGTAAGGGGCATGATGACTTGACGTCATCCACACCTTCCTCCGGTTTATCACCGGCGGTCTTTCTAGAGTGCCCAACTAAATGCTGGCAACTAAAAACGTGGGTTGCGCTCGTTGCGGGACTTAACCCAACATCTCACGACACGAGCTGACGACAGCCATGCACCACCTGTCACTGCATTCCCGAAGGCACCCTCAAATTTCTAAGAGGTTCGCAGGATGTCAAACCCTGGTAAGGTTCTTCGCGTTGCATCGAATTAAACCACATACTCCACCGCTTGTGCGGGCCCCCGTCAATTCCTTTGAGTTTCACACTTGCGTGCGTACTCCCCAGGCGGAACACTTAACGCGTTAGCTACGACACCGAAGGGGTCGATTCCCCCGACACCTAGTGTTCATCGTTTACGGCCAGGACTACAGGGGTATCTAATCCCTTTCGCTCCCCTGGCTTTCGTCCATGAGCGTCAGTAATGGCCCAGCAGAGCGCCTTCGCCACTGGTGTTCTTCCCGATATCTACGCATTTCACCGCTACACCGGGAATTCCCTCTGCCCCTACCATACTCAAGCCTTTCAGTTTCCACTGCCATGATGGAGTTAAGCTCCACGTTTTAACAGCAGACTTGAAAAGCCGCCTGCGGACGCTTTACGCCCAATAATTCCGGATAACGCTTGCCACT
The DNA here is from genome assembly GCA_902534685.1 of uncultured Prochlorococcus sp. Taxonomy (GTDB): domain Bacteria; phylum Cyanobacteriota; class Cyanobacteriia; order PCC-6307; family Cyanobiaceae; genus Prochlorococcus_A. The sequence continues at coordinate 6,582 of CACAQP010000026.1, read as the reverse complement.
CCCGTATTACCGCGGCTGCTGGCACGGAATTAGCCGTGGCTTATTCCTCAAGTACCGTCATATCTTCTTCCTTGAGAAAAGAGGTTTACAGCCCAGAGGCCTTCATCCCTCACGCGGCGTTGCTCCGTCAGGCTTTCGCCCATTGCGGAAAATTCCCCACTGCTGCCTCCCGTAGGAGTCTGGGCCGTGTCTCAGTCCCAGTGTGGCTGATCATCCTCTCAGACCAGCTACTGATCGAAGCCTTGGTGAGCCATTACCTCACCAACAAGCTAATCAGACGCGAGCTCATCCTCAGGCGAAATTCATTTCACCAATAGGCATATGGGGTATTAGCGGTCGTTTCCAACCGTTATCCCCCTCCTGAGGGCAGATTCTCACGCGTTACTCACCCGTCCGCCACTAACCCGAAGGTTCGTTCGACTTGCATGTGTTAAGCACGCCGCCAGCGTTCATCCTGAGCCAGGATCAAACTCTCCGTTGTGTTCAAATCCTTTTGTAGATAAATCTACTCAAATTGAATTGCTTTATCCAAATAAAAACTTCAGTTTTTGTATTTAGTTTCAGCCTCCTTATACTTTAAGGATTACATTGAGTGCACATTAAAAATATTTCTAAAGTGACTTTCCAAGATCTCAGATCCGTTTACATCAAAGCCAAAAGTTAGCAATTGATGACATATTTATATATTCTTGACGGGACCTCACACCTTTATTGCATGTACATCTCGAAATAACTAAAAAAAATTTAGTTTTTCTTGACGCAATAAAAGCATCAGTTCCTAAGTTTTTAAATTTTCTAGGTGCAGAGTTAAACAACAATTGTATAACTCACTTAGAAGGGTAAACCCTTCTTCTGGCTGAAAATAATGATCGAAATCAAATATTCAAAAAATTCACTCACTTACCAAAAATCAGATTTAAAGTAACTGCTTGAATAATGCAAAAAGAATATTTCTGCCCAGAAGAAAATACTAAACCATCCGACTGTAAATGTGCAACCTTTTATACAAAAATTTTTTAATAATTTTTTATTTGATCAAAGTATCATTTAACAACTAGGCTTAAATAAAGGGGTATAAATGAAATGGCAGAAAGATTTAGTCAAAAAAATTTAAGAGTAAGACCAAGTTCTGATGAAGAGAGAATTGTAACAAATGCAAAAAAACACTTTGAAAAGACTTTGGTTGAAATATCTGGCGAATTAGTGGGAAGCGTTGCTGCACTAGAACACCCAACAAAAAATAAAAAATTAAATTACGGAGAAATATTTTTAAGAGACAATGTTCCGGTAATGATTTACCTCATTACCCAAAAACGGTACGAAATTGTCAAAAAGTTCCTAAGTGTATGCCTTGAGTTACAAAGCTCTAATTACCAAACACGTGGGGTATTTCCTACTAGTTTCATTGAAGAAAATGGACAGCTCATCGGAGACTATGGTCAGAGATCAATAGGGAGGATTACTTCAGCTGATGCAAGTTTATGGTGGCCTATTTTATGTTGGTATTATGTCAATAAAAGCGGTGATTATGCGTTCGGAAAAAGTCAAAGCGTTCAAAGAGGTATTCAACTTCTACTAGATCTAGTTCTACATCCAACATTTGAGGGTACTCCAGTACTTTTTGTTCCAGATTGCGCATTTATGATTGATAGACCTATGGATGTATGGGGAGCGCCCCTAGAAGTTGAAGTTTTACTCCATGGATGTTTAAAAAGTTGTATTAACTTAATGGAATTAAGTAGAGCAGATCATGTTAGTAGACTTCTAGACCAAAGACTTATTCTTACAAATCAATGGGTTAAGGATTTAGGAAGTTTTCTCCTGAAACATTATTGGGTTACCAGTCAAACAATGCAAATTTTAAGAAGAAGGCCAACTGAGCAGTATGGTGATGATCAACACTTCAATGAATTTAACGTTCAACCTCAAGTGGTGCCCTCATGGCTACAAGATTGGTTAGAGAATAGAGGTGGATACTTAATAGGAAATATTAGGACAGGAAGGCCTGACTTTCGATTTTACAGTTTAGGTAATTCTTTAGCATGTATGTTCGGAGTGCTGCCTCCCGAAGAGCAAAGAGCTTTATTTAGATTAGTTTTGCACAACAGGCAACATTTGATGGCTCAAATGCCTATGAGAATTTGTCATCCTCATATGGATGTCGAAGAATGGCAAAATAAAACGGGATCTGATCCAAAGAATTGGCCTTGGAGTTACCATAACGGTGGTCATTGGCCAAGTTTACTTTGGTTTTTTGGTACAGCTGTCCTATTGCACCAAAAACATTATGGTTCCGACGATGTAATTCTTATGGAAGAAATGAAATCTTTAATAGAGGAATCATATTGGTGTCAACTTAATCAATTGCCTAAACAAGAATGGGCAGAATATTTTGATGGTCCCACAGGTACTTGGGTTGGACAGCAATCAAGAACTTATCAAACTTGGACAATTGTTGGGTTTTTATTAATGAATCATTTTTTAAGAAATGAATATAACGATCTAGATATGTTTAAAATTTGAGCCTAAAATAGTCCCAAGGTCAGTGATTTATCAATTGGCAAGCATGCCCCAATACCAAGGTATATTGTTAGGAAAGTTCCGAATAAGAAAACAGACATTGCTATTGGTCTTCTAAATGGATTAGAAAATTTATTAACGTTTTCGATAAAAGGTAAGATCATTAATCCCAGTGGAATTAATGTTTGAAGTGCAATACCCAAAAGTTTATTTGGAACAACCCTAAGTATTTGAAAAACTGGATAGAGGTACCATTCGGGGAGGATTTCTAAAGGAGTAGCGAATGGATTAGCTTTGTCTCCTAGCATTGCAGGATCGAGAACTGCTAATCCAACTACACAGGCAATAGTCCCTAAAATGACTACCGGGAATATATATAGCAAATCATTTGGCCAAGCTGGTTCACCATAATAATTATGGCCCATACCTTTAGCTAACTTTGCTCTCAATTTTGGATCAGATAGATCTGGTTTTTTTAAGGTAGACATATGGAGAACGAATAATAGTTTAAGTATAAGAGTTTATAAAGGACCTGAAATACCCTGTTTACGAATCATTAAAAAGTGCATCAACATGAAGACTGCTAATGACCATGGCAACACAAAAGTATGAAGACTGTAAAATCTGGTCAAAGTAGATTGACCAACACTTTCTCCACCTCTAAGTAGTTCAACCATAAAGTCACCAATTACTGGAATTGCGGCAGGAACTCCTGAAACAATCTTAACTGCCCAATAACCCACCTGATCCCAAGGTAGAGAGTATCCAGTCACTCCAAAAGCGACAGTTATAACTGCCATTACAACTCCTGTAACCCAAGTTAATTCTCTTGGCCTTTTAAAACCTCCGGTAAGGTAAACCCTAAAGACATGAAGGATTAACATTAATACCATCATTGATGCGCTCCATCTATGAACAGATCTTATTAACCATCCAAAACTTACATCAGTCATTAAATAACTGACTGAACTATAAGCTTGTGTAACTGTTGGCTTATAGTAAAAAGTCATTGCAAAACCTGTTGCAAATTGAATTAGGAAGCATACTAGGGTTATGCCTCCTAAACAATAAAAAATATTTACGTGAGGGGGTACGTACTTGGAAGTTACGTCGTCAGTTATGTCTTGTATTTCAAGCCTTTCTTGAAACCAGTCATAAACAGATGAAGAATTCGCCATCCAAAAAAAAATTAGCTTTGATATAAAGAGCTTACTTAAAATTCTTATACTTGGCGTTAACACTTAACCCAATGAATTCATCTTTTAACAAACTTTTAACATTCAAAACTTTGATAACTACATCAATGATCATCGTTTTTTCTATCAATCTTTTGTTGATGGAAAGAGTAGATGCTCTCAGTGATAGCAGGCAATTAGTACTTGACGCTTGGACCTTGGTAAACGAAGGTTTTTATGATCCAGAAAAGTTTGATGAAATCCAATGGAAAAGAATTAGACAAAAAACGTTACAGAAACAAATTGAAACAAGTGAAGAGGCTTATTCCGCAATTGAAGACATGTTAAGACCTCTAGACGATCCCTACACGAGAGTTTTACGCCCAAAAGATTATGAACTACTGAAATCAAGTAATTTTGGGAGTGAAATTAATGGTGTTGGGCTTCAATTAGGTGAAGATGATGACAATAAAGTTAAAGTTATCTCTACTCTTGGGGGTTCGCCAGCTGAAGAAGCTGGAATAGTAAGCGGTGACTTGATAGAGACAGTGGACGGAATGTCATCAGAAAAATTAGGACTTGCAAGCACTGCCTCTAAATTAAGGGGTGAATCAGGAACAAAAGTTTTAGTTGAAGTATCTTCGGAATCAGGAGAAATTAGGGAAGTCGATCTAGAGAGGAGATCAGTAGATCTCAGACCAGTTAGAACAAAAAGATTAAGGGACGATTCTCACACAATAGGATATTTAAGGATAACGCAATTCAGCGAAAGCGTGCCCAAAAAAGTTGAGGAGGCACTTCAAGAGTTAAAAGAGAAAGAGGTTGAGGGTTTGATCTTGGATCTTAGAAATAATTCAGGGGGGCTAGTAAGCTCAGGCATAGCAGTTGCAGACTCATTATTAAGTGAAAAACCTGTAGTCGAGACAAAAGATAGGAATGGAATCAAAGATGCAATTATTTCTCAAAAAGAGACATCTTTTGATGGACCAATGGTGACTTTAGTTAATAAAGGCACTGCAAGTGCCAGTGAAATACTTGCTGGTTCTCTACAAGATAATGAAAGATCAATTCTTATGGGAGAGCAAACATATGGTAAAGGTTTAATTCAATCCTTAAAAAGTTTGGGAGAAGATAGTGGTATTGCCATAACAGTGGCTAGTTACTTAACACCCAAAGGTAATAATATTCAAGGCCGAGGTATGACTCCTGACAAATTACTTGATCTACCGGATGCAAGTGACTTTGGAGGTACTGACGATAAATGGGTGAGGAATGCTGAATTATTTCTGGGGTCGCTTTTAGAAAAAGAAGAAGTTTTAGTTCAAACAATTGAATTAAACAATGAAGAAATTAATTCTTGAAATCGCTAAAGATTGAAAATAAAAAATCTTAAAAATATGAGTATTAAAAGAACTTTTCATGACCCAATTCATAAAGAAATAGTATTTGATTCAGGAAAGCCAGAAGAATTAATGATTATGGAATTAATTGATACAGTTGCTTTTCAAAGACTAAGAAGAATAAAACAATTAGGAGCGGCATCATTACTTTTTCATGGTGCAGAATCGAGTAGATTTACTCACTCAATTGGTGTCTTTTGTATAGCTAGAAAGATCTATAAGAGATTAATTGAAAGTAAATCTTCATTTTGTGAAAATAAATTTATTCTTTATGGAGCAGCTCTACTACATGATTTAGGCCATGGACCTTTAAGCCATACCAGTGAAACAATATTCGAACATGATCATGAAAAATGGTCTGAAAACTTAGTTACAAATTATTCTCCAATAAATTCAATCCTCAAAAAGTATGACAACGAATTACCGAGAAAAATTAGTGAATTATTTCAATCTAAACAACTATTTTCAAAACCTTTAAAAACATTGATAAGTAGTGAGATAGATTGCGATCGTCTCGATTATCTTTTACGAGATAGTTACAACACAGGTACTAATTATGGCTTAGTAGATTTAGAGAGAATAATTTCAGCTCTTAACTTTTTACCTGATGGGAATATCGGAATCAAACCAAAAGGTGTGATCGCTATTGAGCATTTCCTTGTACTAAGAAACTTGATGTATAGAACAATCTATAATCACAAGATAAACGAAATATCAACATGGATTCTGGAAAAAATATTACACATAATAAAACATAATAATGAAAAGGGAATTTGGTTAGATAATTCTCTTCATAAATGGATTTTTTCACCTTCAAAGGTTGATTTTGATGATTTCATAAGAAATGATGATGTAACCTTTTATTATCATTTGATTAGATGGAAAGATGAATCTTTTGAGCCACTTTCAACACTATGCAAAATGTTTATTGATAGAGATTTATTAAAAGCATCAGACATAAGTTTTTTAAGCAAGATAAATAGATTAAAAATCCTTGCATTTGCTAGAAAATTATGTGAAAAAAATGGTTATGATGCAGAAATATTTTGCGGGATTAAGGAAAGGTCTTTTAAAGGTTTTGAATCCAACAATGCGCTAAAAATATGGGACGGCACTTATCAAAGCGCATTAGAAAAAAATTCTGCATTAATAAAAACTTTAATGAGATCTGAGGAAAGTTCTTTTATTATTTATCCAAGTATGATCAAAAATGAAATTAAAAATGAAATTTCATTAACAAAAAACAATTCCTAGATTTAATTCAATGGAAATTGTTTTAAAAAACATTAAAAGTAAATATTTAAAAATTTTTTCTTTGCAAAATTTAGATGAAATTCATGAAATTTTTAAAAGATTTTCATCCATCAAGGGGCCTTTAGAAGCAAAAATTTACGCAGTCAATGAGTCAATAAATTCTCATCAATTATCAAAATTAAAAAATCATTTTGACAAAATTAACATTTGTTCCTTATGCATATACTCAAATA
>CACAQP010000025.1 GCA_902534685.1 uncultured Prochlorococcus sp. | reverse complement strand
ACTGATTCAATAGTCTGTGAAGGTACAATCTTAAAATCATGCAGTATTCTACATTGTGTTTTAGGGGTAAGAAGCAGGATTGAAAGTGATTCGGTTCTTGAGGACACTCTAGTCATGGGAGCCGATTTCTTTGAATCGCCTGAAGAGAGGATTGAATTAAGAAAAGGAGGCGGGACACCTCTCGGAGTAGGTGAAGGAACTACTGTAAAAAGAGCAATTCTTGATAAGAATACAAGGATTGGCGATAATGTTGTTATCATTAATAAAGATCGAGTAGAAGAAGCAGATAAGCCAGAATTAGGCTTCTATATAAGAAATGGAATTGTTGTAGTTGTTAAAAATGCAACTATTACAAACGGAACTATTATTTAAGTCTTTTCGATCATTTTTCGCTGACATAAGTATTTTTTTTGAGCAATTTTGTTGAGTTGAAGGCACACTATATTTATTGAGTTTTTTAATTTTTTATGTCCAAGGCGCATTTTGGTTTAATAGGTCTTGGTGTTATGGGCGAAAATTTAGTTCTTAACGCAGAGAGAAATGGATTTTCTAGTGTAGTATTTAATAGAACTTACTCAAAAACTGAAGAATTTTTACTAGGTCGGGGCCTCGGGAAGAATATAGAGGGAGCTGCAACTCTTCAAGAATTTGTTAATAAGTTAGAGAGACCTAGAAGAATTCTAATGATGGTAAAAGCTGGGCCTGCTACAGATGCAGTTATAGACAATATTTCTGGATATCTAGAGGAAGGAGATTTATTGATAGATGGCGGAAATTCTCAATTTCAAGATACAGAAAGAAGGGTAAATACTCTTGAAAGTAAAAGTTTTGGATACATTGGAATGGGAGTCTCAGGTGGAGCAAAAGGAGCTCTTGAAGGGCCGAGTATGATGCCTGGGGGTACTAAGGCTTCGTACGATGCAATAGAAAGCTTATTAACTAAGATGGCTGCCAAAGTTGAGGATGGACCGTGTGTTGCATACGTTGGACCAGGAGGCTCTGGTCATTTTGTAAAAACTGTTCATAACGGAATTGAATACGGAATTGAACAAATACTCGCAGAGGCTTATGACCTTATGAAGAGAGTCAAAGGTATGGATGGACAGCAGATGTCAGAGGTATTTGGTATTTGGAATAATACTGATGAATTAGCTTCTTATCTTGTTGAGATAACAGAGGTTTGTCTAAAAACAAAAGATGAAATAACTGGAGATGATGTTGTTGAGAAAATATTAGATAAAGCCGGCCAGAAAGGTACTGGGTTATGGACTGTTGTGAGTGCTTTAGAACTAGGGGTATCAGTCCCAACTATTTATGCATCTTTAAATGCAAGAGTAATGAGTTCTTTAAAAGAGCAACGTAGTGAAATAGAAAAAACTATTCCAAATAGAGAGATAGACGATTTTGATTTGGGAAATATATCAGATGGAATGAAACCTTTATTTGATGCTGTTGTCCTTGCCACAATTGCTAGTTATGCCCAAGGGATGGATATTTTAAGAGAAGCATCTTCAGTATATAACTACGGTTTGAATATGCCGTCAATTGCTCAAATATGGAAAGGTGGTTGCATAATTAGATCAAAATTATTAAGCAAAATTCAAGATGCTTATAACAAAGATCCTAACCTAAAAAATTTAATTTTTGATGATTGGTTCAATAATGAAATTGCGACAAGATTAGATAACTTATCTAAAGTAGTTTCTTTATCCACAAAAGCTGGTATACCAGTCCCATGCCTATCTAGTACTTTAGATTACTTGAATAGTTATAGAACCAATAGACTTCCCCAGAATCTTGTTCAGGCAATGAGAGACTGTTTTGGCTCTCATACATATCAAAGAATTGATAAGGAAGGTAGTTTTCATACTGAATGGATGAAATGATTGAAAAGGTCAAAAATGGATACAACATATACATATACAATGACAAGTTAGAGCTATCAAAAGCAGTTTTTAAGTTTATTGAAAGCCACATTATTCATACTTTAAAAAAGAAAGACAGGTTCAAGTTTTGTGTCAGTGGTGGCTCAACCCCTAAGCCTGTGTATCATTTGCTTTCCAAAAGCAATCTTAAATGGGATTGTGTTGATGTTTTTTTAGGAGATGAAAGATGTGTTGGCCCAAATTCAGAATTAAGTAACTCGTTAATGTTGAAAAATTCTTTGTTAACTAATTTTGGATCTAAAGCTTATTTTTATAAAATTTTCAATGATTTAAACGCTGATGATGAAGCTACAAAAAATCAATTTATTTCTAAATTATTTGAAAAATGCGGATCAAACCCTCCCTCCTTTGATTTGACTTTATTAGGTCTTGGAGACGATGGTCATACAGCTTCACTATTTCCTTATCAAAAAAATAATAACGTAGATGATTTTGTGATTTTTAATGAAGGCAAAGGATTAAAAAGAATTTCATTAACGCCAAAGGTTCTTTCAGCCTCATCAAAGATAGTATTTTTGGTTAGTGGAGCCAATAAAAGAATTGCTCTTGAGAGGTTATTAGATGAAAAGGAGCCTCTTGATAGAACACCATCAAAATTAATAAAATCTATTAATCAAATTTCAATATTTTGTGATCAGGATTCATCAAAAGAATTAGAAATTTAGTTAAAGTCTATTAATAATGAAAATTATTTAATGAGTAAGAAAAAATTTTTATTCCAGAAAAAGGAGTTCGATGGTTGGAAAACATTAAATGATACTGTTATGGGCGGATCTAGTTCAGCTCTTTGTGAAATTTCAAATTCTGGTTTGTTATTAAAGGGTAATATTGTCGAGAAAGCAGGAGGATTTGTTAGTTGTAGATCGCCTATATATAAACCTTCTTTAAAGGTATCTGAGTATTCATCCTTTGAATTAAAGATTGATGGACAAGGAAGAACTTTTAAATTTGCTGTCGCTTGTGAAGATGATCTCCTTGGACTAACCGAATTTATTCCTGGTGGTCTCAGGTGGATTAAATCATTTCCAACAAAAAAATTTGGAACAACATATGTTCAAATTCCTTTTAGTGAGCTAAAACCTTCAGTAAGAGCTAATAAAGTACGTTTTCCATTTAAATTCAAGCCATCTAAAATTAAAAGATTGCAACTACTACACTCTAAGTTCGGTGATGATGGATTACTTAATAATGAGTTTAAAGAGGGTTCCATAAAAGTTTTAATTAAATCAATAAGTGTTATTTGAAAATTCACCTAAAAATATAGAGAGCTTAATCGCTAAGTCAGCAGATTTAACAAATAAACCTTTTGTTCATTCTGTCGTAAAAATAAATGGTGAATACGAATTCGAAGAAGAAGATATTGACTTAACAGTTAATATATTATGTCGAGATAAAGAAGGTAAAAGATTGGAAATTTATGATCTTGAATTAGAACTTTTTAAATCTAATAAAGAGTTGGTTTTAGTAATCTCTAAGCTTAATTTTCCTGATGAACCAATATTATGGTGTGGAGTTAAAACATTATGGATGGACAGCAATAATGGGAAAAAATGCAACTCACCAAAATACAGCGCTAGATTGGAAAATTTAGCAAATAGGATTAAAAGTTTTATTGATTAATAAAATGAACTTTGAACTGATTTATAAATCAGTAACAGCTCCTAAACTTGATGTGCTTACTATTCTCGAATATTTTGCAAGAATTCCTCTTTTGTATTTTTGCATAGGTTTTACCCAATCTTTTTTTCTTTTTTCTAATTCTTCGTCTGATAAATCAACTTCAATTAGTTGTTTTACAGCATCTACTGTAATTAAATCACCTTGTTTTATTAGAGCAATATTTCCTCCAACAGCAGCCTCTGGAGCTATGTGACCCACAACAAGACCATAGGTACCTCCGCTAAATCTGCCATCGGTAATTAAGGCTACCTTCTCTCCTAGCCCTTGACCAACAATTGCAGATGTTGGAGCTAACATTTCTCTCATGCCTGGACCTCCTACAGGCCCTTCGTTTCTAATAACAACAACATCACCAGCTTTGATATCATTATTTAATATCGATTTTAAACAATCCTCTTCACTTTCAAAAATCTTTGCTGGACCTGTTAATACAGGGTTTTTTACTCCGCTAATTTTAGCTACAGAACCTTCACTCGCTAAGTTGCCTTTTAATATCGCTAAATGTCCTTTTTTATAAAGAGGATCGTCTATGTCTCTTATGACATTTTGATTTGTTGGAGGCTTATCTGGAATATTCTGTAAGTATTCTGAGATAGTTTTGCCTTCAATGTTTTTGCAATCGCCATGAATTAATCCTGCATTCAAAAGTATTTTCATTACTTGTGGAATCCCACCTGCCTTATGAAGATCTACCGTCACATATTTACCACTCGGTTTAAGGTCACAAATAACGGGTACTTTTTGTCTGATTCTCTCAAAATCATTAATATTGATATCTATTCCTGCAGTATTCGCAATAGCTAAGATGTGCAATACCGCATTTGTAGATCCCCCAATTGCCATAATTACTGAAATTGCATTTTCAAATGCTTTCTTAGTCATTAGGTCTAGAGGTCTTATATCTTTTTCTATTGCAGAAACTAATATTTCAGCACTTTTATCTGCACTTATTTCTTTTTCAAGATCTTCAGCAGCCATAGTGGAACTGTGAGGAAGACTTAACCCCAATACTTCAATAACCGCAGACATTGTATTAGCTGTAAACATCCCTCCACAGCTGCCAGCACCGGGAATGCAATTTTTCTCAACTTGGATTAGCCTTTCTTCATTAATTTTGCCTGATGTTAATTGTCCTACAGCTTCAAATGCACTAACAACAGTAAGATCTTCTCCATGCAATTTCCCAGGCTTTATTGTCCCTCCATAAATGAAAATTGAGGGAATATTCATTCTTGCAATTGCAATCATGGCACCCGGCATGTTTTTGTCACATCCACCTATAGCAAGTACTCCATCCATACTCTGAGCATTGCATGCTGTTTCAATTGAATCAGCAATAACTTCTCTTGAAACTAGGGAATATTTCATGCCCTCTGTTCCCATAGAAATGCCATCACTTACTGTTATAGTCCCAAACATCTGAGGCATACCACCTGATCTTTTTATTGACTCTTCAGCTTTTATAGCTAACTTATTTAAACCCATATTGCATGGAGTTATGGTGCTGTATCCATTTGCAACTCCAATAATAGGTTTATTAAAATCTTCATCATTAAATCCGACAGCTCTTAACATCGATCTGTTAGGAGATCTTTGCACACCTTGAGTTATTGCAGATGATCTGAGTTTATTCATATTATTTGAGAACCTTTTATATTCTATTGCCCCAACTCTTCAAGTTGCTTCCTCACATCAGCAATTGCAGAATTAAGTTGCTCAACTTTCTTCTCCAGATTCTCTCCTTCAACTTCATTTATATTTTCATTTGAATCAATCGCTTCAGAGCCGTCTTGAATCCTGGAGGAATACATCATTGCTTTTTGTTTTTTTTCCTCCTTTCTTTTGTCTGCTTCGGATATTAACCACCAAGCTAAACCTGCTGCTCCAATAAAAGCACCACTTATTAATGATAAAAGATTATTTGAAGACGAATCTCTGTATTCAGACATTGGTAAAATATTTACTCTTATATTATACATTAGTTCTTATCTTGAAATATAGTACTCAAACGCAATAAAGGATTCCCAATACCCGGTACTAATGATTTTACGTTTTCGTCTTCCTCATCTATGCAAGAGGTGTAAATTACCTGGTTAGGGAATAATTTCGCAATTTCATTTAACCCTTTATTTGAGCAAATAGCAGTTATTAACAAAATCCTATTGGAATCAACTCGTAATTTCTTTAATTTAATTAAAGTTTCTAATGTTGCCGATTTTGTAGTTATTTGTTCCGAATAAAAAATAACTCCTTCATTTGATTCAATAGTTTTAGGAAGTTCTCCTAATGAAAGAGTTGCATTAGGAATTACCTCTTTAGATCCAAACCAAAGAGATAACCCTTCGGGCAACATTGCGAGCACTTTTATTGGATAATCATTATTAATAAAGAATCCATCTGCGTCCCCATTATCAGTATTTACTATTTCTTTTTTATATGGCAGCCAATTACGTAATGCTTCATATGTAAGCCATTTCCCTAATTGTTCATATCCTGTTGAGTACAAAATATTTGGAGTATTTTTTTCTCGCAATATTGAAAGCCAATGTTTTATTAATGGATGAGGAGGAACAATAACCTTTAGTGACATTGCCATATATTTTCCTTTAAGATACTTTTACATACTTTAAATACTTAAGTTCTAAAATACAGTTTTATTATGATTAAATCAATTGCTTTCCCTTCACTAAAAAATGTATTAATTGCATTATTGCTTGTTGGAATTATATTTTTTAATTCTGTAAATTCTGCATGGGCTAAAAGACCTCCTGAGATTAGAAATCAACAAGACCTTAATTTAGAGCCAGATATGCATGGTCAAGATTTAAGCGGGAACGAATACGTTAAGTTTGATTTGAATGGGTTTAATTTCAGTGAAAGTAATTTAGAAGGCGCGGTTTTTAATAATAGTAAATTGCAAAACTCAAAGTTTAATGGAGCCAATTTAAGAGATGCACTAGCTTATGCAACAGACTTTACTGATGCAGATCTTTCGGATGTTAATTTTACAAATGCTTTGTTAATGGAGAGTAATTTTGAGGGAGCAAAAATAGATGGTGCAGATTTTACTGATGCTGTTCTTAGTCGAACACAACAAAAACAATTATGTGCGATTGCTAATGGCACAAATAGTTCTACAGGAGAGAGTACAGAATATAGCTTAGGTTGTTAATCGTCAAAGATGAAAAAAAAAATACCAGTTATAGTTGTTTCGGGATTTCTTGGTTCAGGTAAAACAACTTTTCTAAGATATCTATTAAAAGAGAGTAATAAAAAATTTGGTTTAATAATTAACGAATTTGGTGATGTTGGAATTGACGGTGATTTGATTAAAAGTTGTAATAAATGCGATGAATCTGAAGATGACTGTGTAATCGAATTAAACAATGGATGTTTATGTTGTACTGTTCAAGATGATTTTGTTCCATCAATAAAAGCTCTCCTAGAATTTAATCCTCCTATCGAATCAATAATTATCGAAACAAGTGGCTTGGCACTACCAATTCCCTTAATTCAAGCACTTAACTGGCCTGAGATTAGGTCTTCCATCTATCTTGATGTTGTTGTTGGTATCGTTAATGGAGAATCAATGCTTAATGGTTCACCAATTAATGATTTAAATAAAATAACAAAACAATATAATGAAACAGATAAAATCGATCACAACGCCACTATAGATGAACTTTTTGAGGAGCAACTAGAAGTTTCTGATATCGTTTTAGTCTCTAGATCAGATATCTTAAATGATGATCAGTTTGACGTCGTAAAAAATAAAATTCAAGGAAGTCTAAACTCATCTACACCAGTACTTAAATCCAAGAATGGCAAAATTGATTTAAATTATCTATTTGATTTTAATTATAAAAAAGAGACTTATAAAGGATTTTTAACTGAAGAACATGACCATAATCATGTTGAACTTGTATCGGATTCAATTAAATTAAATTATTTCGTTGAAAAAAATGACTTTGAAAAGGAGATGTCAAAAATCTTGGATGAATTAAACATTCTTCGAATAAAAGGACGTATTTGGATACCAAACAAATCATTGCCTTTACAAATACAAATTGTTGGAAAGAAAATTAATACTTGGTTTGAAGAAGCTCCAGACAATTGTTGGAGACCAAATGATAATGCTGGGCTTGAATTAGTAATAATTTCCTTTGATGAAAAATCTATAAAAACTTTCAATAGAAAAATTAAAGAGAAATTTAAGATTTTAAGTGAACCAAAAATAGCAATTTGACATTATAGTAATCAGTCGGGATACTTAATCAGTAGAAGGCCAAAGATGGAAAATCCAAAAATTGCTTTAAAACAAATAATCTCCGACGAAGTTACATCAATTGATAAAATAAAATGTTCAAAATGTGGAGGGGCAGGAAATTTTAAAACACCTGAAAATTCAAGAAGAACTTGCTTAGTATGTTTTGGCAGAGGCTACATAAACATCTAACAACTCAGAAAAATTTAAGGTAAAAATATTTGTTTATTAATCAATACTACTCTTTATTAAAATTTAAACTAATCTTCTAATAGAAATTAATTTTTAATTGGACCAATTTGCTGTAAAAGTTTTTGTAAGACTAAGACCCTCAGTTTTAGATCCAGCAGGAGAAGCTACCAAATCTGCCTCTATAAAACTTGGAGCCGAGGGAATAAAATCATTACGTATAGGAAAAATGATTGAGGTAAAAATAGAAGGTAATGGTGAAAACGAAGTAAGAGAAAAAATTGATTTATTGTGTGATAGGTTATTCGCAAATACTGTTATTGAAGATTATGAATATTCACTAGAAAAATTATAAGATGGATAATTTTACTGTAGGAGTTGTTGTCTTCCCTGGTTCTAATTGTGATCGTGATGTTTCATGGGCATTGGAAGGTTGTTTAGATATAAGAACAAAATACTTGTGGCATGAGTCTTCAGATTTAAGTGATGTAGATGCAATAGTTTTACCTGGAGGATTTAGCTATGGTGATTATTTAAGATGCGGAGCAATTGCGAGATTCTCTCCATTAATAAATGCCTTGGATGAGTTTGTTAAAAGCGGGAAAAGAGTTTTAGGAATTTGTAATGGGTTTCAAATCTTGACAGAATCAGGATTTTTGCCTGGTGCTCTTGTTGCAAATAAAAATCTTAATTTTATCTGTGATGACGTTGAACTAGATATCGTTTCTTCAAAAGGAGGTTGGTTTAATAATGTAGATGAAAAACAAACTATTAAGTTGCCAATAGCGCATGGGGAAGGAAGATATCATTGTGATCCTGATACTTTAAAAAAACTTGTAGATAATGAATTGATCGCTTTGAGATATAAAAAAAATCCTAATGGATCCTCATTCGATATCGCAGGCATTACTAATGAAAAGGGAAATGTTCTTGGTTTAATGCCTCATCCAGAACGTGCATGTGACGAGATAATTG
Source organism: uncultured Prochlorococcus sp. (assembly GCA_902534685.1). Lineage (GTDB taxonomy): Bacteria > Cyanobacteriota > Cyanobacteriia > PCC-6307 > Cyanobiaceae > Prochlorococcus_A. The sequence goes on along the minus strand of CACAQP010000025.1, from coordinate 7,972 downwards.
GTGGGACTGATGGTCTTTTTACATTAAAATCATTAATATTGAATTAAAAAAAGACCCCCAACTGTGGAGGTCTTTTTTTTAATTTAGGAAGAAATTAAACAGTAGCCTTTACTTTGGGATCTAAATCACCTTTAGCGTAAAGATCAGCAAAGTAATTGGTGCTATTTTGCTTGATCTTACTTGCTTGACCTTCGCACCAGAACTGCTTGTATCTGTCAAGACAAACTTGCTTCATGTATTTTCTAGCAGGTTTGTTGAAATGTCTTGGGTCAAAGTTTGCCTTGTCAGAAAATGCTGCCTCTCTTACCGCGGCAGTGAAAGCAAGTCTGTTATCGGTATCAATGTTGACTTTCCTAACTCCATTTCTTATACCCTCTTGAATCTCTTCAACAGGAACACCGTATGTTTGAGGAATTTCACCACCATATTTGTTAATGATATCCAACCATTCCTGAGGCACTGAACTAGATCCATGCATTACAAGATGTGTATTTGGAAGTGCTTTATGGATTTCAGCAATTCTGCTTATTGCAAGAACTTCTCCTGTAGGCTTCCTTGTGAATTTATATGCACCATGACTTGTACCAATAGCAATTGCTAATGCATCGACTTTTGTTTTAGCAACAAAATCTGCCGCTTCTTCAGGATCAGTCAAAAGCATATCTGTAGAAAGTTCACCTTCAAATCCATGACCATCTTCTGCTTCACCTTTCCCTGTTTCTAATGAACCTAAGCAACCTAATTCTCCTTCAACACTAACTCCAACTGAATGAGCAAAATCTACAACTTTTTTAGTAACTGCAACATTATATTCGTAACTAGCGGGTGTTTTTGCATCTGCCTCTAGAGATCCATCCATCATTACTGATGTGAAACCATTTATTGCTGCTGAATAGCATGTTGATGGCTCATTACCATGGTCTTGGTGCATTACCACTGGAATATTAGGATATGTTTCTGTAGCGGCAAGGATTAGATGACGTAAGAAAATTTCTCCTGCATAATTTCTTGCCCCTCTTGAAGCCTGGAGGATAACTGGACTATCAGTTTCATATGCTGCTTCCATGATTGCTTGAACTTGCTCAAGATTATTAACATTGAAAGCTGGAATACCGTAACCATTCTCAGCAGCGTGATCTAAAAGTAGTCTTAGTGGAACGAGGGCCATAATTAAAATAAGTTAGATGCTATATAAAGCACTTGTTTCCGCGAGTTTAGTACAAAGAGGGATCAAATGTCACGTAATTAGATATACAAAATCTATATTTTTATATTTAACCCACTCTTAGACGATTCTCTTATAGCTTCGCAAACTTTATGACTAGCAAGTCCCTCGAATAAGCCTGGAATGATAGGTGTTTTATTAAAAATACTCTCAGCCCATAAATTTTGAATTCTCAAAACTGGAGCTATCCGCCCATCAGTCCATGTTTTTTCAAAATTAAAAATTGAATCTGCAGTTAGATTTTGTATTTTATTTTCGTTGTTTGAATATTTCAAATTAAAACCATGAACATAATCTTTTTGGTTCTCGCTTTTAAGAATAAGTGAACCTTTGCTTCCATATATTTCTAAACTAAATCCTCTCCCGTTTTTAGAAATCGATGATAAAGATACCTGACACGGAATAAGATTCGAGCTGTAGTTAGATATTTCTATATTGGCTAAACATACATCTTCACTCGTAACATCATTTAAATCAGATGAATTAGGTAAAGGTCTTTTTTTTATTGATGTTGCTAACTTGCCAGTCACGTTTATTGCTTCTCCAAAAAACCAATTCAACATATCGAATGCATGAGTACCTAAGGCGCCAATAACTCCTCCACCTTTTTCTTCCAATGAATACCAATTCCAGGATCTTTTGGGATCCGATCTACTGCCCATTAACCAATCTAATTTGACTAAATATATATCTCCTAAGATATTTTCATCAATAAGTTTTTTTGTCTGAAGGAAAAGAGGTACTGCTCTATATTCAAAATCAACACATACGCTTAAATTATTAATCAAAGATATTCTCTGAAGCTCTTCAATTTCTGAGGAGGATATTGAAACGGGTTTTTCTAAAAGCAAATTTTTATTATTCTCAAGAGCTTGTTTTGCTAACTTAAATCTTGATTCAGGAGGAGTGGCAATAATAATTCCATCAATTTTTGGAGATTTAACTAAGTCTTCCCAATTATGAAAAAAATCTAAGCCTGTTTCTTTTTCTAATATCGATTTTTGCTTTTTCTCGTAATGATAAATAGCTACAGGAGTTAAGTGATCAGACTCTTTTAATGCCTCTAAATGAACTTTTTTCCCAAACCCTAGTCCAGCGATTGCTATTTTTAATTTTTTATTTTTAGTATTCATTTTTACCCATTAATAAACTCTGAACAGCTATTTTCAATAACAACATCTATAAGTTCGTCATTATTAGAAGTTTGCCATTTTGAATTGAATTGAGGAATTCCATTTTTTGATGTATCTTTGAACTTTTTTTCATTGCAATTAATTCTCATTACATAAAGTGATAACTCTCCATCATCATCAGAATTAGTGGGATTCTTAAAGAACTTTGTTAATACACTTATTTCACCATTTGGGAGCGGCTTAATACTCCCTTTATCAAGCCATTCTTTGCCATCATCATTCTCTTTAAGGAGAACCCAATCAACATTTCCTATCGCATATGAATAGGAGGCAAAGTTTAAAATAAAGATTAAAAGGCTTAAAGAAAAATAAAATAAATTAGAAATTATTCTCATTTTATGTATTTGCTTCTGCAAGTTCTTTTACTCCATGGATTTTTAAAATTTTAGTCAAAGTATCCTTGAGATCTTTCCTTTTAACAATTACATCAACAAAACCATGCTCTAGAAGATATTCAGCTGTTTGAAAATTATCGGGTAATTTTTCTCTTAATGTTTGTTCAATGACCCTTCTACCAGCAAATCCAATAAGAGCTTTAGGTTCCGCTAAAATTAAATCACCTAACATTGCAAAACTGGCAGTAACGCCTCCAGTGGTTGGATGAGTTAATAAGGGCATATATAGGAGATTTTTTTCTTTATGTTTTTTTAGTGCTCCAGATATTTTTGCCATTTGCATGAGACTTAACATGCCTTCTTGCATCCTTGCCCCACCTGATGCGCAAACAATAAGAATTGGGTAATTTTCTATAGTCGCTCTCTCAATTATCCTTGTAATTTTTTCGCCAACTACTGAACCCATGGATCCTCCCATAAATCTAAAATCCATAACAGCTAATGCTAAAGGCATTGAATTTACAGAACAGAAACCTGTTATGACTCCATCTCTTAAACCTGTGCCTGCTTGACTTTCTTTGATTCGATCAGCATATGACCTTCTATCTTTAAAACCTAAGGGATCTGTAGGACTTAGTGAACTATCAAACTCTTTGAATGAATTCTCATCAGCAATAATTTTTATCCTTTCATCGCTATTAATCCTATTGTGGTGTCCACAATTACTGCAAACATTGAAATTTGAAATTAGGTCTTTTCTATAAGCCACTTGCGAACATTCTGAACATTTAACCCACAAACCATCTCCCTCATCAGTATCTTGCGAAACCTTTCCAACAAATTGATCTTTACGCCTTGCAGCAAACCAGTCGATTAATGACACAACGTTACCTGTTTTTTTATATTTAAATCTAAGTTAGGTACTTTTATCAAGAAAGATATATAAATATTTGAGATTTTTCAGATTAGAAATTTCTTTATCCTTAGAAAAAAGTAATGATTTGACTTAATAATCGAAAATCAAAATTGATTATCCTTTATTTTTCTCCTCAATCATTTTATGAATTATTGGAGTAAGAATAAGTTCCATTGCAAAACCCATTTTCCCTCCATTTACAACGATACTGGTGGGACTTGACATAAATGAATCGTGAATCATTCCAAGTAAATATTGAAAATCAATTCCCCATTTCTCTCTTGCCCCTTTTCTGAAATGTATGATCACAAAGCTCTCGTCAGGAGTTGGAATATTTCTGCATATAAAAGGATTGGAAGTGTCTATAGTAGGAATTCTTTGGAAATTAATATCAGTTTTACTAAATTGTGGACAAATGTGATTTATGTAATCAGGCATTCTTCTCAATATAGTATCCACAATTGTTTCAGCCGAATAACCTCTTTCTGCATTATCTCTATGGATTTTTTGAATCCACTCTAAATTTGTTATAGGAACAACTCCAACAAGTAAATCAGCATAAGAAGCCACATTGTATCCATCACCATCGACTCCGCCATGTAATCCTTCATAAAAAAGTACGTCTGTTCCCTCAGGAATATCTTCCCATGGAGTAAATTGTCCTGGTTCTAAGGACGTCCCAAGTCTTGTATTGTGTTCTTCCGCCTCTTCAGGACTATGTAGATAATATCTTTTCTTCCCTCCTCCAGTTTCACCATAGATTTTAAAAAGTTCTTCTAGTTTGTCAAAAAGATTAGCCTCTGGACCAAAGTGAGAAAAATTTTCACCTTTTGAAAGAGCATCTGCCATAGCTTTTTTCATTGGCATTCTCTCAAACCTGTGGTAACTATCACCTTCTACAACTGCGGGAACTATATCTTCTCTAGCAAAAATATGCTCAAAGGCTCTTTTTACAGTACTTGTCCCTGCTCCTGAAGATCCTGTAACAGCGACTACTGGATGACGTTTTGACATTTTTTAAAAACAATATTTAATGATTCTGACAGGTCATATGCCAACTTTATGTTCAACTTAAAAATATTTTTTTATTTATTAATTTTTTTTTAAATTTCATCTAATATTTTATTTCCGATTTCACTACAAGATAATACTTCTGAAGACCCATCATCTAAATCGGCTGTTCTAAATCCATCTTCTAAAACTTTATCAATGGCAGTTTCTAAATTTTCTGCGGCTTCTTCTTCATTTAATCCAATTTTCAGCATCATTGAAGCGGATAAAAGCATCGCAATAGGATTCGCTATGTTTTTACCAGCTATATCGGGAGCCGAACCATGAACAGGTTCAAAAACGCCTGGGCCATTATTGTTTAGAGAAGCAGATGGAAGCATACCAATAGAACCAGTTAACATTGCGGCTAAATCGCTTAAAATATCACCAAATAAATTACTAGTTAAAATTACATCAAATTGACCAGGATCTCTAACTAATTGCATTGCTGCATTATCCACGTACATATTGCTTAGAGATATTTTTTTATCTTTTGAGGTGATATTTAAAACTGTATCTCTCCACAATTGACTAACCTCAAGTACGTTTGATTTATCAACAGAACATATTTTTTTATTTCTTTGGTTAGCAATTGTTATTGCTATTTCAGTAATTCTTTCTATTTCGGCCGAATCATAAACCATTGTATTGAAAGCTTTTGAAATTTTTGTATTTGTTATATGTCCTCTTGGTTTTCCAAAATAAATTCCCCCTATTAGTTCTCTTACAACAATAAGATCTACATGCTCAACGATTTCTTTTTTTAATGTACTTGCATCTAATAGAGATTTTCTTATTTTGACTGGCCTGATATTTGCGAAAAGGTTTAGGGCAGATCTTAACTTCAGTAAACCACTTTCTGGCCTTAATTCTCTTGCAAGAGAGTCATATTTAATATCTCCAACACATGCTAAAAGTACAGCGTCACTTTTTTTGCATTGATCTAGTGTCTCCTCTGGAGCAGGATTCCCATATTTTTCATAAGCTATCCCTCCAAATAATTTTTCAATAATCTCAATATCGAAATTATGATTTTTGGAAATCTTTTTTAAAACTTTTTTTGAAACTTCTGAAATTTCTGGTCCAATTCCGTCTCCTGATAATAAAACAATCTTATATTTCTTCATTTAAATTTTTGTTTAATAGAACAATAAATTATTGCTTGTCTAATTGTCTAAGTTTTTTTGCTAATTCTGGTAATTTTTTAAAAATACTTGAACTCCTTAGCCATGATTTGTTTTCCATCGCAGGGAAACCACTAATTACCTTGCCATCTTCTATGTCACAATGGATTCCGCATTTTGAACTCGCTATGACATTATTACCAACTTTTACTCTATTATTGACTCCTACTTGCCCTGCCAAAATAACACCATCTCCAATATTTGCTCCTCCAGCAATACCAACTTGAGCTGCAAATGCGCAATTCTTTCCAATTTTAACTCCATGTCCTATTTGTATTAAATTATCCAACTTTGTTCCCTCATCAATAAAAGTAAATCCAACTGTGGGTCTATCAATACAACAATTTGTTCCAATCTCTACAAAACTCATTATTTTTACACCACCTTTTTGAGGCATCTTTATCCATTTGCCATTTTGAGGAATAAAACCAAATCCCTCTGATCCAATAACAGAATTTGAATTAATTATACAATTATTTTTTAGAGTGGTGTTTTCGTAAATAACACAATTTGGATGAATAATATTATTATTTCCTATTCGAACATTACCTAAAATTGATGATCCAGGAAGAATATGATTATTGTCACCAATTACAGTATTTTCTCCAATATAGACATTAGGTCCAATATGGCAATCTGCTCCAATTTTTGCTGTTTTATCTATAACTGCTGAAGCGTGAATTCCTGGTTTGAAATTGATAGCTTTATATAAACAATCCAATACTTCTGCAAATGCAATTCTTGGATTTTTAACGATTATGTTTGATATATTGAGTTTATTTAGGGCACTTACGATTTCAACGTTATTAGTAGTTATTATTGCTGATGCTTTAGTTTGATCTAATTTTTCTTTAAGGATATTATTCTCTTCTAAAAAAGATATTTGATATTTAACTGCAGCATCTAATGATGCAGCATCATCAATGCTTAAATCTTCAAAAATTTTGGCACTAATAAAATTTGAATTTCCTTTTTTTATTAGATCAACTAAATCACTTAAAAGCATTTTTCAGTTTTAATTTTTTTCTAAGAGAGAGCAAGAACATCTCTGTGTACGACAATTATCGAGGAATTGTTATTTTCTTTATTCTTTAAGATAGTTCTTAATTTGTCGCTACTTATTGATACTAAACCTTTTGCAACTTCTTTATCATTTGTGTTTACGATCTTAACTGCCTGATTAATGGTAAAGTTTCCTTCTACATTCTTAACGCCAACCGCCAAAAGTGAGGCACCTTTTTTTTTAATTGCAAAAGAAGCGCCATCATCTAAAGTAATTTTTCCTACCGTTTGAATTGCATGTGAAAGCCAACTTTTTTTGTTTCCTATAGGTTTTTCTACTGGATAAAATAAAGTTCCAATTTTATTTTCATTAAAAATTTCAATTAAGTTTTTTTTATTAGTTCCATCAACTAGTTGGACTTCAACTCCTCCTTTTGTTGCTATTTCTGCAGAAATTAATTTTGTAGAAATTCCTCCTGTTCCCCATTCATTATTAGAGTTTTGAATATTTTTATTTTTAATTTCTTTTAATTCACTATTATGAACTTCTTTGATAGGTTGCGCATCTTTATTATTACGTGGATCTTTTGAGTAAAGATTTTCAATATCGGTTAATAAAATAAGCTTGTTAGCATTTACAGCTAAGGCAACTAAAGAAGAGAGGGTATCATTATCACCATATTTAAGCTCTTCATTTGCTACTGTATCATTTTCATTTACTATTGGAATAACATTTAAATCGATTAATTTCTTTAAAGTTTTTGAAGCGTTACTAAAGGATTCTCGTGAATTGAAATCAGCCTTAGTTATTAAAATTTGAGCAATATTATGACCTAATTTACTAAATACTTTATCGTATAAAGACATTAAATTAACTTGACCTACTGCAGCAGTAGCTTGAAGAGTACTTAAATCATTTGGTCTTGTTTTAATATTTAATTTTTTGCAACCTAATCCGACAGCTCCACTAGTTACTAAAATTAATTTGTTTCCTTTTGAAAGAAAACTTGTAAAGGATCTAGAAAGGGTTTCAATAACTTCTTCTGTAGATGTTTCCTGCGTTCCTC
>CACAQP010000024.1 GCA_902534685.1 uncultured Prochlorococcus sp. | reverse complement strand
ATCTCGAATGAGGAATCTCTAGAAATCATAAGTCAATCTATTCCTGAAAAAAATCCAATTATTTACAGAGAAACAATATTAAACATTCTTTAAATTAAATTTATTCAAACAAGCTTCAAAAACAATGATTTTAATTTAATGCGAAGTTAATATCTTGTGGTTAATTAAAAATTATTTGACTATCTTTAATCTATAAGTATTTGATATTGAATTAAACAGTTGGACAGTAACAAACTAATTTTAAAACCAGGATTAGAGGGTGTCCCAGTTACTAATTCATCTATATGTGATATTGACGGCAACAAAGGTAAATTATTGTACAGAGGCTATTCCATTGAGGAACTATCCAAAAAAAGCAGTTTTTTAGAAACTGCTTACCTCTTGATTTGGGGTGAATTGCCCACTGCTATTCAACTAAGAGATTTCGAACAAGAAGTTCAGATGCATCGAAGGTTAAGTTTTAGAGTCAGAGATATGATGAAATGTTTCCCTGCAACTGGTCATCCTATGGATGCTCTTCAATCTAGTGCGGCTTCTTTGGGGCTCTTCTATTCGCGTAGAGCTATAGATGATCCTAATTACATCTACAACGCAGTCATAAGACTGATTGCAAAAATACCCACAATGATTGCAGCCTTTCAACTTATTAGAAAAGGACAAGACCCAATTCAACCTAGAGATGATCTAACTTACTCATCAAATTTTCTTTACATGTTGACTGAAAAAGAACAAGATCCTATTGCCGCAAAAGTTTTTGATAGGTGCTTAATTCTACATGCCGAACATAGTTTAAACGCAAGTACATTTAGCGCTAGAGTGACTGCAAGTACTCTTACAGATCCATATGCTGTCATCGCCTCTGCAGTAGGAACCCTTGCTGGGCCGTTGCATGGAGGAGCAAACGAGGATGTGATTGCGATGTTAGAAGAGATTAAAACCCCAGAAAATGCTGGGTCTTTTTTAGATAATGCAATAAAAAATAAAAATAAGATAATGGGCTTCGGCCACAGAGAATATAAAGTCAAAGATCCCAGAGCAATAATTCTTCAAAAACTTGCAGAAGAACTTTTTATTAGATTTGGAGCAGATGAAATGTATGAAGTTGCTAAATCACTTGAGGCAGAGGCAATACCAAGACTTGGACCTAAGGGTATATTCCCTAACGTGGATTTTTATTCTGGACTTGTTTATAGAAAACTTGGTATTCCTCGTGATTTATTTACTCCAATTTTTGCCATATCTAGAGTGGCTGGTTGGTTAGCTCATTGGAGAGAGCAACTTGGAGCAAATAGAATTTTCAGACCATCGCAAATCTATACAGGTTCAGCACCAAGAGATTGGATCAGCTTAGAAAGTAGAGAATAATATTTGCAGCTTTTCATAAAAAACACACATATTGTTTGTGAAGAGTTAATCTATTAAGTAAATAACATAAAAATTTTGGAATACGGATTAGATCTCGAATATAGTTTTAATGAATTCTTAAAAGGTTTTGGCCTTTCCAGCGAAATCGCTCATATAATATGGCTCCCTCTTCCTATGCTTTTGGTTTTGGTAGCGGCAGTTGTTGGCGTTTTAGTAACAGTTTGGCTTGAAAGAAAAATATCTGCTGCTGCTCAACAAAGAATAGGTCCAGAATATGCTGGAGCGCTCGGCGTCCTCCAACCAATTGCAGATGGTCTTAAGTTACTTGTCAAAGAAGATATTATTCCTGCCAAAGCGGATGGGATTCTCTTTACTGCAGGACCTATATTAGTTCTTGTCCCAGTGATTCTGTCCTGGCTAATTGTTCCTTTTGGACAAAACCTTTTAATAAGTAACGTTGGTATTGGAATTTTCCTATGGATTGCTTTAAGCAGTATTCAGCCAATTGGCCTTCTTATGAGCGGATACGCATCAAATAATAAGTATTCTTTATTAGGAGGTTTAAGAGCAGCGGCTCAATCAATAAGTTATGAAATTCCTTTAGCTTTATCTGTACTAGCTATAGTACTAATGACAAATTCTCTAAGTACTGTTGACATTGTCAACCAACAAAGTGGTGCTGGAATCCTAAGTTGGAATATATGGAGACAACCAGTTGGTTTTATAGTCTTTTGGATTTGTGCTCTTGCAGAATGTGAGAGACTTCCATTTGACTTACCCGAAGCTGAAGAAGAATTAGTTGCGGGATATCAAACTGAATATGCAGGGATGAAATTCGCATTGTTCTACTTGGGTAGTTACATTAATTTAATTCTTTCCGCTTTATTAGTATCAATACTTTATCTGGGAGGATGGGGTTTTCCTATTCCAGTTGAATTAATAGCTAAGTTTCTTAATTTACCTATTAATGCACCCTTTATTCAGGTTTTCACTGCATCAATAGGAATTGTAATGACTGTACTGAAAGCATATCTTTTAGTTTTTATTGCAATTTTATTACGTTGGACAACTCCTAGAGTAAGAATAGATCAACTCTTAGATCTCGGATGGAAGTTTCTTCTGCCAATTTCTCTTGCTAATCTTTTGATAACAGCAGGATTAAAACTTGCTTTTCCGCAATTCTTTGGTGGTTAAATTTAAGTAAAAATACTTAAATCCGAAATTATTCCACTAAAATAAAATAACCAAGTAAATTTTTCGAAATGAACAATTTCCTTCAACAAATAAATAGCTATATCAAAGAAGCATTTAATGCTGGCAAATATTTATACAATGGTATATCGGTAACTTTTGATCATCTTCGAAGAAGACCTGTTACTGTTCAATATCCATATGAAAAATTAATACCTTCTGAAAGATATAGAGGAAGGATACATTATGAATTTGATAAATGTATTGCTTGTGAAGTTTGTGTGAGAGTATGTCCCATAAATCTCCCAGTAGTAGATTGGGTGATGAATAAAGAAACCAAAAAAAAGGAACTTAGAAATTATTCAATAGATTTTGGAGTTTGTATTTTTTGCGGAAATTGTGTTGAATATTGCCCAACTAATTGTCTATCAATGACTGAAGAATATGAATTAGCTACTTTTGACAGACACAATTTAAATTTCGATAATGTCGCACTTGGCAGACTACCCACAAATGTTACAACAGATCCTTCAGTTAAACCTCTAAGAGAACTTGCCTATCTTCCTAAAGGTGTCATGGACCCTCATGAAATCCCAGCTTCAGATGCAAGAGTTGGTAAATTACCTGAAGAAGTTTATGATTGGATGAGGCCTGAATCCAATGAAAATAAAGATAAAGTTTCTAATCCAACTAATTAATTTCCTTAATTTATGTCCATTGCCATAACAACACAATTTATTTGTTTTACAGTTTTATCTTTAGTTGTCATTATTGGAGCACTTGGTGTTGTGTTGCTCGAAAGTATTGTTTATTCAGCCTTTCTGCTTGGTGGAGTTTTCATGAGTGTTGCAGGATTATATCTTCTATTAAATGCAAGTTTTGTAGCTGCAGCTCAAGTTTTAGTTTATGTGGGTGCAGTGAATGTATTAATAATTTTTGCAATAATGTTAGTCAATAAAAAAGAAGATTTAAAGCCTATCAATGACATTAAATCGAGAAGAGTTATTTCAACATCGATATGTTTAACCCTCCTAAGCCTTTTAATAAGAGTTGACTTGACCAATGTATGGAGCCTATCAAGTCCTCAAAACTCTATTGGAGAAGAATCAACTATTAGGATTGGTGAACATCTTTTTAGTGATTATTTACTCCCATTTGAAGTAGCTTCAGTCTTACTTTTAATGGCAATGATTGGGGCTATTGTTTTAGCTAGAAGAGATGTAATGAGCAAAGATATTTCGACAGGACTACCTGTTGATCAAGAGTTAATTGAAAAATCATCAGAACCATTACTTACAAATAAAAATTAACCTTTTAAATTTCTTATTATGAATTTAGAATCAATTCCTCTTCAAGCTTTTTTAATAGTTTCTTCAGTATTATTTTGCATTGGTATTTGGGGATTATTAAATAGCAGAAATGCAGTCAGAGTTCTTATGAGCATTGAATTAATGCTCAATGCGGTAAATATAAACTTGATGGCGTTTTCTTCCTATATTGATAATAATTTAATTCAAGGACAAGTTTTTACAATTTTTGTGATTACTGTTGCTGCCGCAGAAGCAGCCGTTGGATTAGCTATATTATTATCTCTTTATAGGAATAGGGTGACTGTAGATATGGAAAGTTTTAATTTATTAAAATGGTAAAAGCATTAAATGAAACTTTCATTAGTGCTCATTGTATATCGTTCAGATAGTTCTATAGCTCAAGAGGCTTCAAAATTCTGTGAAGAAGTTCTTAAAGCAAAAAATATTAAATCAAACAGGATTGAAAGTGATTTTCATAAAGATGAAATTGAAAAATATTTTTCTAATTCAGAATCACAACCAAATATTGGCATAGTTCTTGGTGGAGATGGAACCTTCCTGAAATGTGCAAATGCATTAGCTGATTATGATATTCCTTTGTTGAGTATTAATATTGGAGGTAATTTGGGGTTTCTTACTCAAGAGAAAGAATTTTTATTTGACAAATCTTTTATTGAAATCCTTGAAAACGAAGAATATTTAATTGACTTTCGTAATAGATTAAATTGCAATGTTTGTATTGAGGGGACAAGTTCTGAGAAAAAAATCATAAAAAGCTATAACGCCTTAAATGATTTTTATTTTAAATCCGTTGAAGAAGATATTTCTCCGACCAACCAAATACAAATTGAAATAAATAATGAGAAGGTAAATGAATATAAAGGTGATGGATTGATTGTAGCTACAACTACGGGTTCAACAGCCTACTCAATGGCTGCAGGAGGTCCAATAGTACATCCAAGTATAGATGGAATGATTATTAACCCTATATGCCCAATGAGTTTGGCTAGTAGACCAATCGTCATACCTAATACCAGTACCGTAATCATTAAGCCAGTAAAAAAAAGTAAAGGGGAAATTAAATTATGGACTGACGGTTCAAAATGTATGACTATTAAGGAAAATTATTATTGTGAGATCAAGAAAGGGAAATCACCCTGCAAAATAATAAAGTTTAAAAAAAGCACAAGTTACTACAATACCTTAATAAAAAAACTAGATTGGAAAGGCGATTTGTCTCCAAAAAATTTCAAAAATTAAATGGCCATTGAGATAGAAAGAAGATTTCTTATAAAAAATGATAATTGGAAAAAATTCATAATTAAAAAAGTTTATATTGAACAAGGATATTTTTCAAAAAGTTTAGATGGTTGGATTATTAGGGTAAGGCTTATAGGCAAAAACTCTAAAATTACACTTAAAAAACATATCAAGGGTTTTACCAACTTTGAATTTGAATACTCCATTCCACGAAGCGATGCTGAAACAATAATGTCAAATCTTTCAAATACAATTAAAAAAGATAGATACTTTCTAGAAATTGAAAAAAAATCTTGGATTATAGATTGCTTTAAAGAAAATAATTATCCACTTGAAATAGCAGAAATTGAACTTTCTAATGAAGAGGAAGATTTGATTCTTCCATCTTTCATTTCGAAAGAAATCACAAGTCTGACCCATTACTCCAATTTCAGTCTTGCTAACTACCCTTTTTCAGATTGGAAAGAAGAATATTTACAACTATAAAAAGTAACTAGTCAGAGGAACCACTCTTCCTTTATATTTTCTTTATATTTAAACAAAGTATTTTTTCTTCAGATGTATGGTCTTTACGACAAAGAAGGAATATTGAGATTCGTTGATTCAGACAAGGATGCTTGTATTGCATATGCTGAACTCTTCGAGTTAAGTTCCACAAATTATTGTTTAATGAATTTAGAAAGCGATATAGAAAAAAGTAATGGGCACTAGTCTTGATCAGTATCTGGAAGAGAGCAACAATTAAACCCATCTCTACAAATCTTTCCATTATCCATTGCCCAATTCAAAAGTGCAACTCTATTTTTAGAACCTGTTTTTGTAAACATATTACTTACATGATTATCAACGGTTCTTTTACTTATGGTCAGTTTTACTGCAATCTCTTGATTTGTAAGCCCATCAGCTACGAGATCAATGATTTCCATCTCTCTTGTTGAGAGACCCATCATATCAATGTTGTTCACTTCTTCTTCAACCATTTGCATTTAAACAGTTCCTTTTTTATATTAATTAAGTTTAGCAATTCAACTACACTTGTTAACTAAGTAGGAAACAAAAGCAATTGAAATCAAAACTTCAGCAGACTTTAGAAAAAAAATCCAAGGTAATTACAGCAGAGTTAATGCCGCCCAGGGGTGGAAGCCCCTTAAGATCTCTTAAGATAGCACAACTTCTTAAAGATAAGGTACATGCTGTTAACATTACAGACGGAAGTAGAGCTGTAATGAAAATGTGCAGCTTAGCAATGTCCAAACTATTACTGGAAAATGGGATAGAACCAGTGATGCAAATATCTTGCAGAGATCGCAATAAAATTGCTTTACAATCTGACATCCTTGGAGCGAATGCTTTAGGAATACAAAACATCTTATGCATTACTGGTGATTCAGTGAAAGCAGGGGATCAACAAGATGCAAAAGCTGTTCACGAGTTTGATTCAATTAGATTGCTTAAACAAATTCAAGCCTTCAATAAAGGTATTGACCCTACTTTTGGAGAACTTTCCGATAAAAAAACATTTATATTTGCAGGAGCTGCGGCAGATCCAAGTTGCAGAAATCAAAAAAGTTTGAGAAATAGAATGAGGAAGAAAAAGGAAGCTGGAGCAAGCTTCATACAAACTCAAATGATTATGGAAAGAGAAAATTTATTAGAATTTTGTGAAACAATCAGTAAACCTCTTGACATCCCAGTAATTGCAGGCGTATTCCTATTAAAATCTTACAAAAATGCCCTTTTTATAAATAAATATGTACCAGGAGCTAACATACCTGAAAATATTTTAAATCGTCTAAAAAATGCTGAAGACCCTTTAAAAGAAGGGATACAAATAGCAGCTGAACAAGCTCGAGATTTCTTTGATATCGCAAATGGAATCCATCTAATGGCAGTTAAGTCAGAACATTTAATCCCTGAGATTCTTGCGAAAGCTGATCTTAATCAGGAATATTAATCAAATCAGTACCTAATAATTCTGCCATTGCCTTCTGTTGTGGAGATGGCACAGTCATATCGGATCTTCTAGAGTCTGTTATTAACCAATCTAAAGACGCATCTTTCAAATCAAAGTGGTCTCCATTTTTGCCTACACAATAACGTCCAAAAACTAATTTATCCACAAGACGAACACCTTTACCAATTTTGGAATAATCAAAAATAATTGAATTGTCAATCGTTGCACCTTCGCAAATACAACAACTTGGGCCGATCATCGCAGGCCCAATAATTGTTGCACCATCTTCTATTCTTGTCATTCCACCAATATATACTGGACCAGTAATATCAACTTTATCCCAATTAGCCGCAACATTTAACCCAGTGAAGACTCCAGATTTAATTTCTTTGCCAGGAATATCTACTTGCCTTACTTTGCCTTGTAGCACATTACGAATAGCGCTCCAATAATCAGGAACTTTTCCAATATCTACCCATTCGAAATCCATTGGTAGAGCATAAAATGGCAAATCCATTTCAACAAGTTTAGGGAAGAGATCAGCACCAATATCAAATTTTTCACCTGATGGAATGTGATTAAAAATTTCAGGTTCAAAAAGATAAATACCTGTATTTATAGAATCGCCTAAAGCTTTATCTATAGATGGCTTTTCTTGAAAAGCCTTTATTCGACCATTTTCATCTGAAACTACCACACCATAACTTGATACTTGATCTATGGTTACTTGTTTAGTAATTAAACTTGCAATTGCTCCCTTTTCCTTATGTTTCTTAACTGCTTCCGTCAAATCTAAGTCTACTAAAGCATCTCCACATAGGACTACAAAAGTTTCATCAAAGAATTTTTGAAAATCTTGAATTTTTTTTAATCCTCCTGCAGAACCCAAAGCATCCCCTATCAATTCCCCATCTTCAATTCTACCTTCGAAACTATATGCTATTTCAACCCCAAATCTTTGACCATCCCTAAAATAATTTTCAATTTCTTCTGCGAGGTGAGAAACATTAACCATTATCTCTTTAAAACCATGTTCTTTTAAGAGTTCTAAGAGAAACTCCATTACAGGTTTTTGCAAAATTGGTATCATTGGTTTTGGAATTATATGAGTTATTGGCTGAACACGCGTACCTTTTCCAGCTGCAAGTATCATTGCCTTCATGAATTCAAAAACCTCTTTTTAAAGATTATACGTTATCACTATTTTAAATCTTTACAGCAGACGGATAGACATTTTTTGCCTCAAGATTTTCTATGGGCAATTGAGCTAAGCCTCCCTCAGGAAGTATTCTTTTAATTTGAATTGGACCATATAAAGAATTTATTTGTTTAATTTCAATTTTGTTTTCAGATGATAAAAATAACAAGGCCCAAAAGACTCCAAGACGATCCTTATCTAAATCATTTTTTACAACTGTTTGCCATTTTTCAACTAAATATTCAAAATCTGTCCACTGTAATGCTTTTTCCCACCCTTCAATAAATTTCCCTAATGCTTTAGTAGTTTCTGGTAGTTTCTCGCGATGTGCTAAAGATTGCACTTGAGAAATCAAAGCTTTATCAGAATATTTTTTATTTCTTTTTCTTTTCATTAATAGAAGATCCTGTGTTTCTAGAACTTCAGCAATAGACTCCAATTGACTTACCAATTCTCCTAATGTTGTTGTTCGTTTAAGAATTGGTTGTGCAATTGATCTTCTCCTTAGACATTTTTCAGGATGTTTTGGTATATCGAATTCTGGATCAATCCACTCTTGATCATCAACATTAAAATCATCTTCAAAATCTGAAGAATTTTCTTTGAAAACATCAGATTCCAAAACTTGAGCCTTTAAATTTACTAGTACAGAGGCTGCAAAAAAAGCCTCACTCGTCTCAGATAAATCCTTATGATACGAATTTTGCTTTTCTGAAGTCTTTTTAAAAGTTTGTGAATATTGCTCTAAAAAGCTATCAATTACACTGATTACATCAATATCCCATGGATCAAGATCCCCGCTGCCTGCTGCATCTTGAAGAAACTTAATCAACAATCTAGGCCCTAATTGTTGCCTATCAGTGGAATGTAAATAAGGTATCTTAAAATTACAAATATCTAACCATAAGATATCTTCTTAATTATTTAATGCCAAACAATATTGCGTTAATTTAAAAATTATATAGTTGGAGCTTTAAGGATGTCCCTATTTTTGATCCCTGAAAAAATATTTGTTTTAACGGTACTTTTAACAGCATTTAAATCTCTATCAACTAAATTATTAATAGATGCAAGATAACTTTCTGTAACTAATCTTGGATATAAACCTATCCCAATTATTGGCAAAAGTAAACAGGCAATAATATAAACTTCTCTGGGCTCTGCATCGATAAGTTTTCTTTCTTCTGTTAATTTAGGATTTTCTTTACCAAAGAAAATTTCTCTTAGCATCGATAGCAGATAAATAGGAGTAAGTATCACACCTATAGCAGCTAGTGAGGCCATAACTACTCTAAAAGGGAGTGTATAAACTTCATCAGTAACAAATCCTGTAAATACCATTAATTCAGACACAAATCCACTCATACCTGGCAAAGCGAGTGACGCAAGAGAGCATGCCGTCCATAAGGCAAACATGATTCTCATTTTTTGACCTACACCACTCATTTCATCAAGTTTAAGAGTCTTTGTTCTGTCATAGGTGGCTCCAACAAGAAAAAATAAGCTTGCTCCAATTAATCCATGACTTACCATTTGAAGCATTGCTCCGCTTGTTCCAAGGCTACTAAAACTTCCTATTCCAATAAGAACAAAACCCATATGGCTTATAGAACTGTATGCAATTTTTCTTTTGAGATTTCTTTGCGCAAAGGAAGTTAATGCAGCATAAATTATATTGACCACTCCCAAAACTATTAATAATGGGGCAAATTGAGCATGAGCAACAGGTAATAATTGAGCATTGAATCTTAATAGAGCATATCCACCCATTTTTAGTAGGATTCCAGCTAGAAGCATATGAACAGGAGCTGTAGCCTCTCCATGAGCATCTGGAAGCCAAGTATGAAGAGGTACTATTGGAAGTTTTACTCCAAATGCAATTAAAAGAGCGATATAACAGAGTATTTGGAATTTTTGCGGAAAATCTTGAGCTGCCAAATGAGTGAACTCAAAGTTAGGGATTTCATTACCGTAGAAACCCATCGCTAATGCTGCTAGGAGAATAAATATAGAACTGCCAGCAGTATAAATAATGAATTTTGTTGCAGCATATTGCCTGTTTTTGCCACCCCATATCGCTAACAGTAAATATACGGGAATTAACTCAAGTTCCCAAGTTAAAAAAAATAAAAGCATATCTTGAACAGCAAATACGGCAATTTGACCACCATCCATGACCAATATTAAAAAGAAGAATAATTTTGGTTTGAACTTGACAGGCCATGCCGCAAGAACTGCTAATGCAGTTATAAAACTAGTTAATAATATTAACGGCATCGAAATGCCATCAGCTCCAACAGACCAAGTAAGACCTAAATCAGGGAGCCAACTAATATTTTCTTTAAGTTGAACATTTTCATTACTAATATCAAAGCCATTTATATAAGAACCAACAGTTATTAAAAAAGTTATTAATGCAATAGATAGTGCAAACCATCTAACCTCTTTACCATCTCCTTTGTCTGGGAAAAAAGGGATTACTAATGCACTACAAATTGGGAATAAAATAGAGGCAGATAGCCATGGAAAATCAGATAATCCAGCACCCAAAGTTGCCATCATTTGTATCGCAAAATGTGTAAAAAAATAATTACTCAATTTAAGAAGAAATTTATCTTAAATAAAGTCTAGAAATTTTCTGTATTTTTTCACCCTAATGGCAGTGAAGACACACAATTGAAATTAAGTTACTTGAGGAGATTGAAAACCAAATATAGCAACTAAAAGAATTACTCCTCCAAAAACAATAAGCGCATAAAATTGTGCTCTACCAGTCTCAAAATATTTCAAACCTTCTCCGCTACCTAAAGTTACAAGACCAGTAAGATTTACGACGCCATCAACAACCTTAGAATCAACTTCTAATACTTCTTTTGCAAGTCTTCTACTTCCCTTAACAAAAAGCTTTTCATTTATATCGTCTAGATACCACTTATTTGATAAAAATTGATTAATTTTAGGGAACTTCTCAGCAAATAAAACAGCCAAATTTATTTTTTTCACAAAATATGCCTGATAAGCAATAATGATTCCAAGAGAGGCAATAAGCACTGAAGCTATCGCTAAGGGCAAAAATTCTTTTAACTCAAATGCTTTTGCAGCAGTCTCTGCCTCTTCAGGATCAAGTAAATTTGCAATTTTACTATCCCATGGAAATCCCATAAAACCAATAATTACAGATGGGACAGCTAGAAATACCAAGGGAAATGTCATTGACCAGGGAGACTCATTAATGGAGCCAGGTTCTTTATGCTCTTCTTCATTTTCTTCATCTAGATTTAATTTAGAAGTGGTTAAAAGCTCCTTTTGCAGTTCTTTATTATCCCCTCTGAAATCACCCTCAAATGTCAAGAAATATAGCCTAAACATATAAAAAGCAGTCATGCCAGCTGTTAAAAGTCCTACGAACCAAAAAGCTGGAAAGGATATAAATGCATTTCCAAGTATCTCGTCTTTACTCCAAAAACCTGCTAATGGTGGAATACCACTAATTGCTACACAACCTATTAAAAAAGTTGTAGATGTATATGGCATTTTTTTTCTTAAACCACCCATCAACCTCATATCTTGAGCTAATACTGGCTGATGGCCAACTACTTCTTCCATAGCATGTATTACTGAACCAGATCCCAAAAATAGCATTGCCTTAAAGCAAGCATGAGTAACTAAATGAAAAATTCCTGCTACTGGTGCTCCGCAACCCATTGCGAGCATCATATAACCAAGCTGAGAAACCGTACTGTATGCTAAACCTTTTTTTAAATCCATTTGGGTCAAAGCTATAGATGCGCCTAAAAAACAAGTAATGGTGCCAACTAAAGCAATAATGAATTGTATGGAGGGAAATATTGAATACAAAGGTTGTAGCCTTGCTACAAGAAATATTCCAGCAGCTACCATCGTTGCAGCATGAATAAGTGCAGAAATAGGTGTAGGGCCTTCCATCGCATCAGGTAACCATACATGAAGAGGAAACTGAGCAGATTTTGCCATTGGCCCTAAAAAAACTAAAAAACAAAGTAATAAAGCAGCCCAAATGGGTATTGAATTGTCAGATACTGATTGAGAAATTTTAGTGGCTATTTCATTAAAATCAAAACTATTTGTTGCCCAAAATAGACCAAGAATTCCTAGTAATAAACCAAAGTCTCCCACCCTATTAACAACAAATGCTTTTTGTGCAGCGTGTGCAGCTCCATCTCTGTCATACCAAAAACCAACCAATAAGTAAGAACACATACCAACCAATTCCCAAAAAACGTAAATTTCTAATAAATTTGGACTAATTATTAATCCCATCATTGAGCTGCTAAATAATGCTAAATATGTAAAAAATCTGACATAACCCTTGTCATGGGACATATAACCATGAGAGTAAATCATTACCAACAAAGTTATTGTGGTTACTAAAGCAAGCATTACACTCCCCAAAGGATCAAGAACGAAGCCCATTGGAATTGTGAAATCACCTGCGTTGGCCCATACAAATAATTTTTCTACTGATTGATATCCATTAACTTGTTCAAACAGAGCCTTATAACTAATTACGGCAGAAATCCCAACAAAAGCAATCAAACCTACAGAGACAATTTCTCTTGAATTATTAATTTTCTTATTGATGCTTATTAGTCCTAAGCCAGAAAGTACTGCTCCAATAAGTGGGAAGACAGGAATTAACCAGGCAATTTCTGAAGCTTGAGGCATGTTTTATAGTTTTTATATTTAGATTTTAAACTGTTAATTGAAAAATTCAGACAAAAATGATGAATTAAATGTTTTAACAGCAATATTTATATACTGATGAGACCACCAAAGTACACTTATTGCAATCAATATGCCAAGTTGAGATAACTTAAAAAATTCTTTAAACTTGAATTCTTGCCTTCCTTCAAGTATTGCCACAAAAGGGATAATTGAAGTATTTTTTTTAAAAGTTTCAAATTCTTCTCCAAATCTATTTGCTAATCTCTTATCCCCATGCCAAATAGCAAAAAGATGATGCAAAATTAAGCCAATAGATGTAATGAGTGTGAAAGATGTACCAATCCATAAAGTATGTGCAAAACACCAAATTATCTGACCAAATGCTTGTGGATGTCTTGTGATTCTCATTATTCCAGTTCCATAAATTCGTACTTTAGGTTTTAAAACGGACGGAATTTCTAATAAATTGTAAGTCGCGGGATATAAAAATAGAAAACTTATCGCGGTTAAAAACCAAACCATCATAAAAACGAAACTATTGCCCTGTAAATTCCATAATCTGATTCCATCATATCTATGAGCTAAAAAATAACTAATCAAGATAATTGCAGATGGCAAACTTAAAAAGACAAAACATAACCTCCATAATCTCGGCCCCATAATAGATTCTGCCTTAATTCTTAAAGCAGCTCCACCACTATGAATTACCGCAAAAATCAAAATCAAGATTAAGATTGTTAAAGATGTTTTATGAGTCTCCATATTTTTAAATTATTTAAATAATTTTTGTTCTTAACAATAATGCTTCTAAGCATTAGAATTATAAATAATTGTAGGCATACATAGATGCCAGAATTACCATTTACACTCGACCAATTAAGAATATTAAAAGCTATAGCAGCTCAAGGAAGTTTTAAAAAAGCTGCAGACCTTTTATATGTAACACAGCCTGCGGTGAGTTTACAAATCCAAAATCTAGAAAAACAACTTGAAATCACAATTTTCGACAGAGGTGGTAGGAAGGCTCTTTTGACTGAAGCAGGAAGGCTACTACTTGAATATTGCGAACGAATTTTGAATCAATGCGACGAAGCTTGCAAAGCTATTGAAGATTTAAATAGCTTAAAAGGTGGAACTCTTGTAATTGGAGCCAGTCAAACAACGGGAACCTATTTAATGCCGAGAATGATAGGACTATTCAGACAAAAATACCCTGATGTCTCTGTTCAACTTCAAGTTCATAGTACTAGAAGGACTGGTTGGAGTGTCGCCAATGGACAAATTGACTTAGCGATTATTGGCGGACAATTACCTAGCGATTTAGAAAATTTGCTACAAGTAATTCCATATGCCACAGATGAATTGGCATTAGTTTTACCTTCTAAACACCCACTTTCTACAAAAAAAGAGCTTTTAAAAGAAGATTTATACAAATTAAATTTTGTAACATTAGACTCTCAATCCACAACAAGAAAAGTTGTTGACAAACTTCTTCAAGATTCTGGGCTTGATATTCAAAGATTAAAAATTGAGATGGAACTTAACTCTTTAGAAGCAATCAAAAATGCTGTGCAGTCAGGTTTAGGAGCATCCTTTCTGCCTGTTGTTTCTATTGAAAGAGAATTGTCAGCTGGAACTATTCACAAAGTTTTCGTTGCTGACTTGGAGGTTAAAAGAGAACTTAAAATAATTACTAACCCGTCAAGATATACATCAAGAGCATCAGAAGTCTTTAAGAAAAATATTCTGCCACAATTTGCTAGTTTAGAAAGCCCATTAAGGTATTTATAATTTCATCAGAACTGAATTGCTTCTTTGTTAATACCTACTCCTCCATCTTCGGCTTGTCCATCGCCTTTTATTATAAATTTATTTTCATTTACATCAGTCTGATAAACGCATTTAACTATGGGCTTATCTCTTATTGATCCAATATAGGCAAAAGTATTCATTCTTTGCTTACATTCTCTTACATCTTCATTACTAATCGCTCCCTGTTTTTGTAAAACTGTCCAATTTTCTCTTCTAATCACACAACCTGGCTGAAGAGCTGGTTGTGTTACAAAACTGGTAGATGGATTGAGTGTTGTATACATTTCAACATCAATTACAAAGGCGCTAGCTCCCCATTGTCTACAAAATTCAGGATCAGGAACAGCCATATCTAATTGTTGTTGACTTGCTATATTTCCCTGTCCGCCATCTGTTGTACTTGTAATAGCGCTCCCAATACCAACTCCTAAAATTAGTACTCCTGCAAGTACGGCAATAGTTCCTGTACTGAAATTGATATTTTGTTCAGAAGAAGCAGGTAATCTACTATTTCTTTGATCATAAGGATCAACATCTCTAGTATTTGAAGAGTAATAATTTCTATTGGTGCCTCTTCTCGGCCTTCTATTTGATGGTGGTCTGTTCACAGTTCTTTATTTGTTTTTGGTAAACCCATTGAATAGTTCATGACTCTACAATCAGGGTTATAACTCAATTGTCCATTTTGAAGCAAAAATTTGATTAAACCTTCGATTTCTGATCCAATTTTCCGAAGTTCATAATCATCTAGATTAATGCCGGCTCTCTCTTTTATAAGTTCATTAAATTTCTCATTTATCTTAGTTAAAGAATCCTCGTTCCAAATAAATTCGTTATCAGGATCTAAATCAAGAGTCAATTTATTGGGATGAAACTTTAATTCTTTATCAACCACTTCGGCTGTAAAAATTCTTACATGTCGAGTTGTCGATTTTAAAAGCATTTTTTCCATAATTTTGCGAAATAATCAACGAAAAAAACTATTATGTTCTAACTTTAATGTAGCTTATTAGTAAGTGTTAATTTATTTCTTGATTTAATAATGCGTGTTGTAATTGCTGGTGCAGGTTTAGCAGGTTTATCATGTGCTAAATATTTAGTTGACAATGGTCACATTCCAATTCTCCTCGAAGCTAGAGATGTTCTAGGCGGGAAAGTTGCAGCATGGAAAGATGAGGATGGAGACTGGTATGAAACTGGATTACATATATTTTTTGGAGCCTATCCAAATATGTTGCAACTTTTCAAGGAATTAGATATTGAAGATAGACTTCAATGGAAAAGTCATTCAATGATCTTTAATCAGCCATCCGAACCTGGGACTTACAGTAGATTTGACTTTCCTGATATACCAGCTCCCGTAAATGGAGTCTCAGCCATACTTAGCAATAATGATATGCTCTCGTGGAATGAAAAAATCCTATTTGGAATAGGATTAGTGCCTGCAATGTTAAGAGGCCAAAAGTACCTAGAAAAATGTGATACCAAATCATGGACAGATTGGCTCAAAGAACACAATATTCCAGAAAGGGTTAATGATGAAGTTTTTATAGCCATGAGTAAAGCTCTTAATTTCATTGGACCGGATGAAATATCATCTACAGTTTTATTAACAGCACTCAATAGATTCTTACAAGAAAAAAATGGTTCAAAAATGGCATTCCTTGATGGAGCCCCTCCAGAAAGACTTTGCCAACCAATGGTTGATTACATTACTGCTCGTGGTGGAGAAGTGCACATGAATAGCCCATTAAGGCAAATTAACCTTAATGAAGATAGCACTGTTAAAAGTTTTACTATTGCTTCTTTGAATGAAAACGAAAAGAAAGAGATAACTGCCGATGCTTATGTTAGTGCAATGCCTGTAGATCTTTTTAAATTAATGATACCCAAGCAATGGAAAGGTCTTGATGCTTTTTCTAAATTAGATGGTTTAAATGGTGTACCGGTTATTAATATACACTTATGGTTTGACAAAAAATTAACAGATATTGACCATCTACTATTTAGCAGATCTCCACTTCTCAGCGTTTATGCAGACATGAGTATCACATGTAAAGAATATGAAGACCCAAATAGATCAATGCTTGAATTAGTTTTCGCACCAGCAAAAGATTGGATTAATAAAAGCGATCAAGACATCGTTGATGCAACAATGGAAGAACTGAAAAAATTATTCCCATCGCATTTCATAGGAGATGATAAAACAAAATTAAGAAAATATAAGGTAGTTAAAACTCCAAGATCTGTATACAAGGCAGTTCCCGGATGCCAAGAGTTCAGACCTAGTCAAAAATCTCCCATTAAAAACTTCTTCCTAGCTGGTGATTTCACTATGCAAAAATATTTAGCATCTATGGAAGGAGCTGTTTTAAGTGGTAAATTATGCGCGGAATCTATTAATAAAGAGTATTCCAAAATTCCTCAAAATGTTTCTTAATAACATTAAAAATATTATTAAATTTAGCTAAAACTTTTTTGAAAAAGTCAGTTCCACAACTTGATCAAGCATACGAGATATGCCGTAAAGAAACCCAACAATGGGCTAAAACCTTTTACCTGGGAACTCTTCTACTACCCCCAGAAAAGAGAAAAGCTATTTGGGCTATTTATGTGTGGTGTAGAAGAACAGATGAAATCATGGATAGCAAAGAAGCTTCAACTAAATCGCAAGATGAACTCTCAGATAATTTAGATGCATGGGAAGAAAATACAAAGAATATATTTAAAGGGAAGATTAGTTCTGAATTAGATTCAGTTTTGTTAGATACTATTGAAAAATATCCACAAAGTATTCAACCATACTTAGACATGATAGATGGTCAGAGAATGGATCTTAATAAATTCAGATACAAAGATTTTGATGAATTAAAACTCTACTGCTATAGAGTCGCAGGTACTGTTGGTTTAATGACTCAGAATGTCATGGGGATTGATAGCGCTTATACATCAGCACCTTGGAGTTCTAAACCTGACCCTTCTGAAGCAGCTATTGCACTAGGAATTGCAAATCAACTAACGAATATATTGAGAGATGTTGGAGAAGACAGACACAGAGGAAGGATTTATCTCCCACAAGAGGATATTGAAAAATTTGATTATTCTGAAGAAAAACTTTTAAAAGGCGAAATCAATAATCAGTGGAGAGCTCTTATGAACTTTCAATTAGCAAGAGCGCGCGATTGGTTCAAAAAGTCTGAAGATGGAATTAAGTGGTTATCACTTGATGCAAGGTGGCCAGTTTGGACATCTTTACGTCTCTATAGAGGAATTTTAGATTCTATTGAAAGGCTAGACTATGATGTTTTTAATAACAGAGCCTTTGTAAAGAATTCAGTAAAAGCTTTTGAGATTCCAATATCTTTTATAATTTCCCGTATTAAATAGTTAAACAGGAGTCTTCTGGTTAGCCAATAAATCTTTTAATTTGGATAGTTCTCCCGCCCATCTTGGATCAGGTGCCTCAAGATTAGGAGCGTCACTATGAACAATTTTCTTGAAGTCTTTCCTCTTCTTGTTCTTGTTTATATTTCCGCTATTTCTTTTAGTTGAAGCAGAATCTTTCTTTTCTGATAATTCTACTCTTAATTTAGAACCATTAAATTCAAAACCATTTAATTTTTGAATTAACAAATTAGCATTCTCCTCATTATTTGTTGTGGCGAAACCAAACCCTCTGCATTCCCTAGTTTCTTTATCTAAAACTGCTTTAAATCTAATCGAATCAGAAACAGATTTTAAAAGCGAATCAAATTCTTTTGGATTAAATCCTTGTGGTAAGTTGCCAATGTAAATGCGAATACTCATAAATTTTTAAA
>CACAQP010000023.1 GCA_902534685.1 uncultured Prochlorococcus sp. | reverse complement strand
TTGCATAAAAGTTTATTAGAAACTCTCCTATTTTCCACCCAAAAAGATTGTGCGATAGGCGATAATTCTTTTTTTGCATCTTCAAATAATATTGGTTTTGGCATTTTTAAGCCAAGTAAATCATAAGAATATTGAATAACTTCTATTTGAGAACACGGTTCATCATCTGCAATATTAATAATCTGGTGAAAATTTAAAGACTTCCTATTTTGTAATAGATAGATAATTGCATTTGCAATATCAGCAACATGAATCCTCGAAAATACCTGATTTTTTTTTAAAATAACTCGAATTCTTTGACTTCTAATTGCTTCAAAAGTGGATCTTCCAGGTCCATAAATTCCTGGTAACCTAAAAATTTGCACAGGTAAGCCAGATTCAAGCCATTCTTTTTCACAACTTAATCTCCTGTGACTTCTGCTTTGCAAAGGGTTAGGTAGGTCAGTTTCAGAAACCCAATTACCTTTGGTGTTCCCATATACGCCTGTAGTTGACAAATAACCAACCCATTCGAGAGATAAACTTTTTAGCTTTTTTTTTAGACTACCTAATACTGGATCTTTTCCATTTTTTCCGGGAGGTATGCAACTAAGAATATGTGTGACTCCATCAAAAATCTTTTCATTAGGAACCATACCATTTTCACTATTAAAAACGAAACTATTTGGATCTTTGTTCTCAGATCTCGAACTTGTTATCGCAGTACAACCTAATTGCCTTATGGTTTTCGCAAAGAAACTACCGCTAAAACCACATCCAAAGATCAAAAATTTGTTTTTATTTCCTAGTGAACTTGCGGGATTTTTCATGCGGCGCTAAAGTAGTACATATGTATTAATTAATGATGAAGACAGCTTTTAAGCCTGATTTAAAATTAAAAACTTATTGCATTAGCAAAAGTTATAGTCGTCTGACAGAAAAAGAAATCATTTTAATTAACTTTAAATTCTATCAAAAATTATTTATACTTCTCATTTCATTTTCGACATTTTTAATATTCCCAGAATCTCCAAGAGAATTGGAAAATATGTGTGTGAGTTATAACTCTAGAAAAATATGTAATGTTTGGTAGTCAAGCAGCTTTATTATATTCTGATCTATCTTTTTCGTTATTTTTATCAACCTTAAAATTAGGGTTAGCCCATTGAAGTAACCTTACAGCTAGTCTTAAATCTCCTTCTAACCAAGCTCTTATAGCCATTGCTCTTCGGGGATCATAAAATTTTTGTCTTCTATACCAATACAAAGCATTTTCATCTGATTTATCCCCATTACATGAAAGACATGCAGGTACACAATTTTCTGTTGTACTCAAACCGCCTTGGCTTCGCGGTAGTATATGGTCAATAGATTCAGATGGTTTGCCGCAATATATACAACTTTTTCCTGTAAATCTATGAATAGATTTTCGCCATTGTCTAAATCTGAACTTAGGACATAAATCCTCTAAAAACACCGCATCATTAGTATGCATTCAGATCTTTTAGTTAAATGAATAATGGCCTGAATATATCAAAAGTCAACATTTATTTATCATTTATTGCTGGAAATATATCTGTAAAAAATAATTTAGTGTGCATAGATACAAAATAAAAATTCTCCCATAATTAACAATAAGATTAAAAATTCAAAGCTGTAATTAATAGCTGTATCTTTCAAAAGTTTCTTCTGAAAAATCTTCATTTGATTCTTCTAATTCCTTCTTTTTTCTTTCTTTTTGTAATTCTCGTTGTAATTTTCTATTGGGATGAAGTTTATCTAAGTATTCAACGCAATAGCTTAAGTTTTCTCTATTTCTAATTACAGATTCTGTAATTTCTGCTGCTGCTTGTTTAGGTGATACTTTGAAAAGTCCGCCTTTCTGTTTCTTAATATATGAATATGCTGCTTCCCAACTACTTTCATGATCATTTCCTCCATCTCTCATTGTACAGAAAATTTCAGCCCCAAATGTACTCGCACTAACTTTGGTAGTTGTAATTGTTAAAGAATAGAATATTCCAAAAATTAATAATATTAGTTTTTTTCGCATTAATGTTTGCATTAAACTACTAACTTCTCTTTAAAAATATCTTTAATACTGAATATGTCTATAGAAATTTAAGATTTTATCACTCCAAACAGGTTTAAGCATTTTACGATTAATGGGAGTATTAACAGAACGGTTATTAATCTTACTGCATGTAGAGTAGCTACTGCAGCTCCTACTCCATATTCTGATCCTACAAGACTCATACCGCTAATACCTCCCGGCGCAGCTCCTAGAATTGTTGTAATCACATCTATATTGAGTAACCTACTTGTCCATAATCCAATTGCTAAACCAGTTAAAACTAAAGTAAAAGTTATTAATATAGCTGGTTTCCATAAAGTTTGAAGGTCCACTAATGAGTCTTTAGTTAAAGATGTTCCAATTACTGTTCCAATCCCAATTTCTAATATGGTTCTTGTGCCAATGGGCCACTCTGCTAAATCTACTTTGCCTGTAATGCTAAGTATGCTAGCTCCTATTAAAGCTCCGGCAAGAGGAGCTGCAGGAATGCCTGTTTTAAGAGCTAGAGCTCCAAAAACACCACCTGCAATTAGGTAATAGATAAGATTTATGTTTGGCATGGAATATAAAGATGTATGGATATAATTTTAGGAAAAAATTTTTTTCTTGGATATAATTTCAAACTATATTTTGTTCTTCTCTCATAATGGTCCCTTTTATTGGCATAATATTAATTAAAGAATGAATATTTATGGCTTCAAAAGTTTCATACAAAGCTAATAAAAGCCCCATAAAGAAAAAATTATCTTTTTTTGAAGGTGGCCATCAGCTCGAAAAATTAGAGTTTGCTCTTGCAATTGCTCAAACAAAGGGAGACGAAAAAAAATCAATTACTCTCAGAAAAAAGATTTTTGAATTAGGGGGAAATGTTGAAGAGCCGGGAACTTAATTCAATTTGCATTAAGATATTTAGATGCAATTATTAGTGCTTCACCAGCTTGTTGAGATGTTATTTTACCCATTTCAAGAAGTGTACTACTAATAGCGGATATTACTGTAATAATATCTCTGTCATTTATATAACCTAAATGTCCGACTCTAAATATTTTACTCTTCAAATGATCCTGACCACCTGCAAGTAAAATATCATACTTATTTTTAATTTTTTTTCGGAGTTCTTCAGCATCTATTTCTTCAGTATCTACTGCAGTAATTGAGGGACTTAAATATTTTTCATCTGCATATAATTTTAGATTGAGGGCTTTTACAGCATTGCTTATTGCTAATTTATGTCGATTATGTCTTAAGAAAATAGTTTCTAATCCTTCCTCTCTCATCATTTTTAAAGATTCTTCTAAAGCAAAAACCAAGTTAACTGCAGGGGTGTATGGATTGCTATTATTTTCAAGACTTTTTCTGTAGGAATTTAAATTTAAATAAAATTTTGGTAAATTGGATTGCTTTGCAGCATCCCATGCTTTTTTGCTAACTGCAACAAAGCTTAGGCCAGGAGGTATCATGTATCCCTTTTGTGATCCCGAAGCAACGATATCTAATTCCCATTCATCCACTGGAACATTGCAAGCTCCAAGACTTGTAACGCAGTCAACAATGGATAATGCTCTGCTGTGTTTTCGTATATATGAGCTTATGGTCTCTAGATCATTAATTACACCTGTTGATGTTTCAGAATGCGTCAAAATAACCGCCTTTATTTCTTTTTCTTTATCTTCTTCTAATACTTTTTTGAATTCTTCAGGATTAAGTGGAGTACCCCATTCAGAATCAATTTTTATTACTTCTAGACCAAATTCTTTTGCAACTTTCACCCATCTTTCGCCAAATTTTCCATTTTCGCCACAAATTACTTTATCTCCTTTATTTAAGGTACTTATTATTCCAGCTTCCATTGCAGCAGTTCCACTTCCAGTGATTGTTAGAACATCATTTTGAGTTTGATGAAGCCACTGTAAATTTTTAGTTGTACTTTCTATGAGATCTTGAAATTCTTTACTGCGATGGCCTATCGGATGTCTGCTTAATGCTTCTAAAACTTTTTCTGGAACTGGTGTGGGTCCAGGAATCATCAAGGATAATTTTTGTTGTATGGCCACTTTTTGTTAAATAGGTCATTCTTAGATTAGTTCTCATTATATATTTTTCAATTACTTGATTTGAAAAAAGGATTTTCTCTACCTTTGTGGGTTGCTGGAGCTGCTAGGTCAGCATTAAAAAAACTAGTAGGGTTACCATTTGAGAATTACGAATTAATAAAAATTCCTAATGAAAAAAAAGAAATAAAAATTGAGATTCATTCTGTTGGTTTACTTAAAGATGACTCTCATGCATTAGGAATCACCTTTGCAAAGTCTGGCTTAGATCTTGACATTACACAAAACTTAGAAATATGGACAATAGCCTCTTTAGAAAAAATTTCTTTTACTAATCCTGTTCAAGCAATTCCAATAAATATTATTGCAGGATCTGGTGTAGGTATTAAAGAAGATACATCAGAGATATGCATTTCTAATTTTGCAAAAGAAGTTTTATATGAAAATTTATTAGATATTATTCCTGAGGGCTTTAATTTGCAATTAGAAATCATTTTTCCAAATGGGGCATTTTTATCTGAAAGAACTAGTAATAAGTCATTTGGTATTGTTAATGGATTATCTATTATTGGTACATCTGCTGAGACTTATTCAAGTGCTTCTCCTGATCAATTAGAAGAGGCTAAAACTAATCTGGCTAAGATAATTCAAAATGATTTTAAAGGGGAAGTTGTTTTTGTTATTGGAGAAAATGGCTTGAATTTGGCCAAAACTCACTATGTTGACTTGCCAATTATTAAGATTGGAAATTGGATAGGACCATTATTAGTTGATGCAGCAATAAAAAAAGTTAAAACTGTAATTCTTTTTGGTTATCACGGGAAATTAATTAAATTAGCAGGTGGTATTTTTCATACACATAATCATTTAGCTGATGCAAGAATAGAGATTCTTGTTTATTTAGCCGTTCAAGAAAAGGTCCCACCTGAAATAATAGTGGAATTATCTCATTTAGATAATCTTGAGGATGCATTACTGCTTCTTGAAACATTTAATAAATCTTTAGCAGATAGATTATTCAAAAATTTATCAAATACGATTGAAAAGCGTTCTTTTACTTATGTAAATAGGTACGTAAAAACTGATATGAAAATAGCATCAGTGATTTTTGATAGAAAAAGAAAAATAAGATGGGCTGGAATTTTTGGTAAAAAGTATATTTCTTATTTTCAATGAGATTAATTTGTGATTCATTATGCTTTTGTAAATAAATTAAGCTAACTTTTATACATGAATCAAATATCTTTAAAAAAAGAAAGAGATCCTTCAATATTAATTTTGGATTTTGGATCTCAATATTCTGAACTTATTGCAAGAAGAATTAGAGAAACTAATGTTTTTTCTCTTGTAGTAAGCAATTGCATTTCAATTGAGGAAATAAATAATATTAATCCTAAAGGGATCATTTTAAGTGGAGGCCCAAATTCTGTATATGAACAAAATGCTCCAAAGTGTGATCAAAAAATTTTTAATCTGGGAATTCCTATTCTTGGTATATGCTATGGAATGCAATTAATGGTTAAAGAACTTGGAGGATCTGTAATTTCAGCAACCAAAAAAGCAGAATATGGTAGAGCACCTATAAATATAGATCAAGAATCTGATCTCCTTTCTGATGTAAAAGATAAATCAATTATGTGGATGAGTCATGGAGATTCTATTAATTCTTTGCCTGATGGATTTAATAAAATTGCTCATACCGAAAACACTCTCCATGCAGCAATTTCAAATGATGTAAAGAAATTATTTGGCGTACAATTTCATCCTGAAGTTATTCATTCTGAGTTTGGGATAACGGTAATTAAAAATTTTGTTTATAAAATTTCTTGTTGTCCTAATGATTGGACAACTGAAACCTATATTGAGGAAACTATTCCCAGAATACGAGAGCAAGTTGGTAATAAAAAAGTTTTGCTTGCTTTGTCTGGTGGAGTTGATTCTTCAACTCTTGCTTTTCTTCTAAATAAAGCAATTGGAAATCAACTTACATGCATGTTTATAGACCAAGGTTTCATGAGAAAAGGTGAACCAGAATTTTTAATGAATTTTTTTGATAAGAAATTCCAAATAAAAGTTGAATACATTAATGCAAGGGAACGGTTTATTGCCAAATTAAAAGGGATTACTGATCCAGAACAAAAAAGGAAAATTATAGGCGAAGAATTTATAAGAGTATTTGAAGAAGAGAGTAATAGATTAGGACCTTTTCAGTATTTAGCCCAAGGCACTCTTTATCCTGATGTTATTGAAAGTGCTGGCACTAATATTGATCCAAAGACTGGTGAAAGAATAGCTGTAAAAATAAAGAGTCATCATAATGTGGGTGGATTGCCAAAAGATTTACAATTTAAATTAGTTGAGCCATTAAGAAAACTTTTTAAAGATGAAGTCCGAAAAGTGGGAGCTGCTTTAGGTTTGCCGGATGAAATTATAAAAAGGCATCCATTCCCAGGCCCTGGATTAGCTATAAGAATTTTGGGAGAAGTAAATAATGAGAAACTTGATTGTTTAAGAGATGCAGATTGGATAGTAAGAGATGAAATTAAAAAAGCAGGTCTTTACAATGATATTTGGCAAGCTTTTGCAGTATTGTTACCTGTAAAAACTGTTGGGGTTATGGGTGATAAAAGGACTTATGCATGGCCAATAGTTTTACGTTGTGTATCTAGTGAAGACGGCATGACAGCCGATTGGTCAAAAATTCCTTTTCAGATTTTAGAGAGGATTGCAAATAGAATCGTAAATGAAGTAATTGCAGTTAATAGAGTTGTTTATGATATTACAAGTAAACCTCCTGGAACAATTGAATGGGAATAAGAGATAGGGTATAAACCCAGTTATAGTCGCAAAAAGTAGGTTTCACGTGGGTTTCACGTAGAATATTTGTAACCTATTTGCAATACTTTTCGATGGCTACGTTTCACGTAGGTTTCACGTGAAGGTAAAAGTCTATCTCTGTAGAGAAATCGTATAAACATTATTCTCTCTACGCTTGATAATTTACCAATGATATTATTTAAATTATTAATTGAGCTTAGATATAAATGAATATAATCTCATATTCAGAATTAACAAATAAAGAAGATGGGAAACAAGTAACTAAGGGAATTAATTACGCCATTCAGAAAAATTATTCAATTGTTTTGATGTCAACTCTAGATAATGCTCCATATAATGACCGAATATTTGACACTGGAATTATTGAATATGAAGGTCATAATGTTCCAAAGAATGAGAGTTCTAATCCAGAAATGGTTGATCAATCTTTATTGCGACCATCTGGGAATCCGACTGAAAATGGAAAGTTTTTTAAGGAAGTATTAAATTTTAAGCAAGGTTTAAGAGAACCTGAAAGAGTTCAAGTTTATAGAAAACTTAAGAAAGGGATATGGGTAGATATGGGTTTTTATGAATTGATAGATGCTTATGAAAAATCAGAAAACTTAAGAAAGGTTTTTAAATTTCTTTTGAAACCTGTCATCAATGTTAATCAAAGTGATAATTCATACTTAGATATTCTTCATGACAGAAAAATACCAGGCGAAATTCAGCAAGAAGTTTATAAAAGAGATCGAGGGAAATGCAGAATTTGTGGTTCGACTAATAATCTTCATTTTGATCATATTTTGCCATTTTCAAAAGGTGGTTCGTCTAAAGTAGCATCAAATATTCAATTGCTTTGTGCTCGACATAATCTTAAAAAAGGTGCCAAATTTATATAGTTTTTTGTTTAATCAATTTCTTATAGCAATAAAGTATTTTTAAATAATGGTTGCAAATTTTTTTATCAGAGATTATCTTATTTTATGAAGCATATTTGGAAGCACTTCGTCTGCAACGAATCACTGCCTACAATCGCGGCTAATGCCGATGTCAATTTTAAAAAAACCTGAACAACCTCGTTCAGTAAATCCAAATGTAGATAAGGAATTTCTTGAACCCTATAAGTTTGTAGAAATTAAAAATACCAAACATTTAGTAATACCAAATGGTTTAACCTTTGGCCCATCTAAGAAAGGAATTACAGCTCTTGTTAGAACACTAACAGCAACTGGAATTAGTTTTAATGATTGCGTTGTATACGGTGAGAATAGAGAGGAGCAAAATGTATGCAAAAAAATTCTAAAAGTTTTATCTGTCATGCAAGAAAAACTCCTTGAATCTGAATATCAAGGTGAGCTACCGAGACCAAATGAAGGAGGCAAACTTCATATAAAAAGTAGAGGATCTGGAAAAACTTTTCTTCTTTTACAAAAAAAAGATGGATCATTTCCAAAAAAACCCTCTAATTGTGGCTCAGGGGTACTTTATTGGGGTGCTTGGGAAACTGAAGAAGAATTTAATTCTAAGTTGTCTAAAAATAGAGTTAAGCGAATCTCTTATAAATCGCCTCTAGAAAAGCTTATAGCCATAACAAAAATACAAAAAAAATATTTTCGTATTTAGTTGATATGGATATTAAGAAAAAACTTTCATCTCATGAAAATGAGATACTGGTAGAAGCTGTCTTAAAGCGCTTAGAGCCAGTTTTGAGGACGGGGAATAAAGTAACTACCAATTTTACAAATAGGGTTGTTGCTTTAGACAAACAAATACAGCAAACAAATTCTAATCAAATAAATTTGCAGCTTGATTCCCAAAAACATAATAAAGAAAACTTAAATCAATTCTTAGCTCATTTCTCAATAGCTTTTACTGAACTTGAAACTAAAGTTACACAGGTCGATGAAAAATCTCAAGCTAATTTTGAGATTTTGGAGGAGATTAATGAAGTTAAAGAGATTATTCCTCTCGTTAAGCAGATTCATCAATGGACTTTTTCCATTGCAAATCTTTTAAATGCAGAATTAAATTATCCTTCACTTGATCATCAAGAAGAATATCTTCGAGATCCAGAAGAAGATATTCATGACTGACAAATGTTATCAGCTTATGCTGGATCTAATGGAAATTTCTGGGTTTATCCATGACAATCAATTTGATTCATTTGAGATGCTTCAAAACTTACTCCGAACCGAGTCAAAGTTAATGATGATTCTTGCACTTGAAATTCAAAATGACATCGAAGGTCGAAATAAGAGATTCTTAATTGATTCTCCTTAGTTACCAATTCATAAGGGCTGCTCTAAAAAACAGCTCTTTTTTTTAAAATTTAGGTTTCACGTGAGTTTCACGTGGCGAAATACGTGTTATAATATGCTCAGATCCATTGCTATAACTGTCTTTTTTATTAACCTTTTTGGAGGGACTATTGAGTGGGAGTAAAAAATCTTTCAAAACCTTGTTATAGACTCAAAAACTAGGTTTCCCGTAGGTTTCCCGTGGAGTGAAAATCCTGTCTCTATAGAGAAATCGTAGAGTTTTAAATTTCTCTACACTTTTTATTCAAGTTTTTTCTGAATCTAATTTGACTAACGCTGCTGAAACTAATCCAATAATTATGCAAATATCTGACCAACCTCTCAAAATATTTAACAATGCAGTAGACATAAAGATCTCTTGATAAAAATCAACACCTTCTCCTACTAAAAAGATTCCAAGAAATAAGAAATTGCCAATTTTACGATTAGGGCAAATTAGTCCAACTCCATAAACTGTACCAATACAGAAAATTGGTCCAAAGAATGTCCATAAAGGAATAGCACTCCACCAAGTCCAATTAGACAAATAATTTTGTATGAAAAACTGCCAAAGTGAAGTAATTACTAAAATTGCAGGTAAAAATACGACCCATCTAATAACCCATAAAAAAGATTTTTTAAATCTTTCATTTAAGTTCATAATTCATAACCTCCACAAACCCTCAATGATTTCCCAAATCTGTCTCCTAAACTTTTTGTTTGCATATTTGGTTGCCCTCCTTTAAACAATCTTCTTGCCTCTTCTCTTTCCCATCTACCTTCAGGAAATTTATTCCAGATACAAGAACATAAAGTTGCGACCTCCTTATCAGAAGGATTTGAATTGTAGTTTAAAGTAAATTCTGGAAGAGGTTCTTTACAAAAAACTACTCTTTGTTTCTTATCAAAATATGATTTTTCTCTGCCTAATAAATCATCATTTAAACCCTGCTTATCAAGTAATTTTATAATCTCTTCTGAGTCCTCTTTCATAGTTGTTGAAATGAAAGTTCTTAAAAAATTTTTACAACCACCTAACTTATTAATAAAAATATCTTGTCCCTCTTTTTGAAATTTTGTTCCACCATTTTCTAATATTTCCATTACTGGATTAAATAATTCTGGATTTACTTCTGCTCCTTGACTTGTCATAGTCATCAACTGCTTTTTTGTTAATAACTTTTCTTCAAGCATGCATCTATTAAAAGCAGACTGGAGTATTACTATTTGTTCCATAGCAGGAGTTTCTGCCTGAACAGTACTCGAACTAAAAAGAAATAAAGATAAAAAAATTAGATTTTTGGTATTTTTCTTTAAGAAATTCATATCATTATTATTCAGGTTCCAAGAGTCTTATCTAACCATTCTAACCTATCTTTTTTGAGCATCATTTCGCAGTAACTATACATAGTTCCATACTTATTCCAAGTGCATTCAGTTTGATAATAAGTTTTAAATGCTTCCTGACTTCTATTTAATGAACATGCATGAGATTCAAATCCTTCTTTATCACATTCACCTTTAGATGAAATTTTTTCATCTATTAAGGCAGTAATTTTTTCTTTTGCTTTCAAAGAACATTCATAAACCAATCCTGTATTAAGTTTTTTTGGTAAAGCATCATCTAAACATTTTGCATAGAAATCATATTTGCCATATTCCTTTTTTTTATTCGTTTCTGAATTAAGAGGCAATACAAAAAACAAAAATAAAAAAGGGATAAATAAAATGTTCTTCATTAATCCCATCCATAAGGAAAGAACTTTCTACATCCACCTGAATTAACAAAAAAACCTTCTGTAGCATCAATGATAGTTTTCATTTCTTTTGATAAATTTTGTCTCCCAAATTCACCTTCTTTAGTAAAGGGAATCGAATAATAATAACCTTGTGAAAGTGATGGCATTAATGCTCTTAATTTCCCAGATTTCCTATTTTCTTTTGAAGTTGCTCTTCCTAATTGATTTCCCACAAAATTCATAAAATGTCCTTGTCTGATTTTTTTTGTATTTTGTGTTCTTTCTTGATAAGTTTTTTCTTCATCTAATGATTCAGGTGAATATGATCTTGCAATATAATATTGACCTCCGTATCCATTCCAAATACCTACATCAAAACCTAATGAAGGTTTATTTTTATAATTGAGAGTGCCTATACCACCACCGGAACCAGTATATTTCAAAGTTATAGTTACATCTGGTTCTACTTCACTTGTAAGAGTGCAAATTGAGTCTGCTTTAACTAAAGGAATAACACCTAATAAAAGTGGCAAAAGTAGTAAGAGTTTCATTACCTACGACGACTAAGATCTATTAACTTAGTGGTCTTCTCGCAAATATCAACATCTATCCATTCCATAGTGACTGTATGAGTAGACATATCCTCTTTTGCACCGACAGAATATTTACACTCTCCCCTTTCATAAACCCAATACCAAGGATATTTGTAATGAGTATTACGTTCAATCCTTTTTGTAAGCATTTCCCAATAGGTGTTATTAACTAATTTAATTGCTGCTCTTTCGCCTTCAGTACATTCACCTTGCGACTCTGGGCAGGTATATTTGTGCCTTTTATATTGTTCTGTATTAGCAGGAGTACTAAAACCAAATATCAATAACAGGAGAAATAGTTTTTTCAAAATTATTTTTTATATTAATTTTAATTATCCTGTCAATATGACAAATATTACACCTCAAACTATAGGTTTCCCGTGGGTTTCCCGTAGAAAAATTTGTGTTATAATCTGTTCAAACCCATTGATATAACTGTCTTTTTTCTTCACCTTTTTGGAGGGACTATTGAGTGGGAGTGATGGGTGGTAAGGGAACCCAGTTATAGTCTAAAAAAGTAGGTTACACGTGGGTTACACGTGAGAATCTGTTATCCTATTTGCAATGGATCTCAACAGCGAGGTTACACGTAGGTTACACGTGAGGGTAAAATCTCATCTCTATAGAGATATCGTAGAGAATTAAATTTCTCTACACTTTCCACGTTTTTATAGTTTTATTTTCTGACTAATGGGTACTTAAAGAAAGGATGCAAACTACTTTTCTAAATAATTAATTTATTTTCAATGAATTATTAATTTTTACAGACCCAAAATTGATACATAGCGCTAAAAGTTAATGGATATTTAGTTTCGAATTCCGCCCAGTTTCCTAATTTTGTTTGTTTTTTATCTTTTGGAAAAGATTTCAAGTAAAGATTTTTTAGTTGTTGTGGTAGAAAAAATCCTAGAAAAGTTAGTTCATTATCGTTTAAGATTTTAATTAATTGGTTAATTGTGAATCTATGTTCTTTAGCATGAAAGCATAGATCACGACATTGAGATAACGAAAAAAAGTCTTCGCTTATTTTTAAATTATTTAAATTATTTATCTCCCCTGAGAAAACTTTTTCTCTAAAAAAACGAATATTGGATTCAGTTGGTTTTAATTTCATTTCCCTGATGTAATTCCTTGCTGTCACTATTTCTTTCCTTGCTAATTCGCTGTATAGTCCTAATTTTAGAAAACCATTCTTTTTTAGGACTCCTAGTAATAATTCTAATCCTCTAGATGGATTATCCATATGATGCAAGACTCCACCACATTCAATAATGTCAAAACTTTTTCCTAAAAGACCAATCTCTAAGATATCCATTTGTATAAGTTCGACATTATTAATTCCAAGTTCATCTAATTTTCTCTTTGCATAGGCAAGACTAGATAAACTTAAATCAATAGCAGTTATTACGGAATTCTGATATTTCAACGCTTGTAATATTTGTTTCCCAGTCCCACAACCAGCAATAAGAACTTTTGGTTGTTTGTTATTTACATTTATACTGATTCTATTTGGGGAGATTTCGTTATTAATTGCGTCTTTAATGGATATCTTATAGTCTCTAAAGAATCTTATAAATCTCCATCTTGGATATGGATTTTCTTCATATTGAGATTTAACTTTTTGAGTGATATCGTCCCTAAATGTTCCTAATTTTTTGATTTCTTTAGATAATTCATTTTCTTTTAAAGGTTCCTCAACTTGTAATTGGAGTAATTGCGTACAAGTTTTAGAAGGAGAATGAAAAGATTGTAATAATGGCAAATCATTAATAAGTTTATAAAGAGGAAAATAGCAAGAGAGAATTGCAATATTTATCTCATTTATCTCCCCTTTTTTAAATCTCTCAATAATATTTTGAAGATTTATGTTTTCTTCTTTACTGACAGAATAAACATATTCGTTAATGAAGCACTGTTTTCCTAATCCAATAATAAATGCTAATTCGTATTCATTTATATCATTTCCCTTTTTAGAAACTCGATTACAGATGTCTCTTCTAAATGATTTTAGAACTTTTTCTAATTCAGGATCACAAAAAATTATTTTTTCCAAAGCATTCATTATCGATTTGTGATTTGTAATTAAGTCTATTTTTGAGAAAGTACCTCCAGACTTTTCTAGATTAGTAATCAAATCGTTTTTATATAAAAAATTAAATGCAGGAAATAAATCTTTATGAGAAAGATCTTTTTTATTTAGACAAAGATTTAATATTTTTTTTAAATGGTTTTTATCAAATTGAGAAGGATCTGAGTATCTTAATAAATCAGTGATGGCACTAAATGTATAAACGTATTGTGGATTGATTTCAATTACTCTTAAATAAGAATCTAGTGAATCTTTTCTTTTACCAAGGTCTTTTCTTATATTGCCTAAGTTAAAATATGCCATTGCAAAGTTCGGATCAATTTCTATTGCTTTACGCGTAAAAATTTCTGCCTTTTGTAATTCTCCACGACTCTGAAATATGTTTCCTAAGTTGGAGTATGCCATTGCAAAGTCAGGATTAATTTCTATTGCTTTACTCGTATAAATCTCTGCTTTTTGTAATTCTCCAAGACTCTGAAATATTTTCCCTAGGTTAGAGTATGCCATTGCAAAGTTGGGATTAATTTCTATTGCTTTACGCGTATAAATCTCTGCTTTTTGTAATTCTCCAAGATTAACTAGTATCATTCCATAATTGCTGAAAACTCTATGATCTAAAAATCCTCTATTAATGAAATTTTCATAGTACTTTTTTGCTTCTTGAATATTTCCTTGAGAATGCTGCTTGAATGCTCTACTTATTATTTGATCTTTAATGGTTTGTTCATCACTATTAATTTTTTTCTTTTTAAGATTCTTGTGCTTTTCTCCAAAACCCTTCATAATTTTATATCGAAGAAAAAAGTAAATAATTTATTAGAATACTACAACTTTTTTTAATTAGATTATGAACGTTGTTTAATGCATGATTTCTCTACAAAAATGTATTAAACTACCAATACCCTTCAGATTGCCTGCTATGACTGGGTTACACGTGGGTTACACGTGAAGAAATCTTTCTTATTCTTTCCTCAAATCAACTGATATGACTATGTTTCTGTCAGTCCAATTTACCCGCACTATCGAGTGGGAGTAAGTTAAAAAGCTTTTCAAAAAATTGCAGGCTTTTATTTAAAAAATATTTTAAAATGAGATATTAAACCTAATGAGCGAGATTATTAAATTAAGTCGATCTACAGTTGAGAAATATCTTAGTTGTCCAAGATGTTGTGTGCTTGACAAAAAATATCAAATAAAACCACCATCATTACCATTTACATTAAATATAGCTGTTGATAATTTATGTAAAAATGAATTTGATTACTACCGAAAAATTCAGGAGCCGCATCCTTTATTTATTAAACATCGTATTAATGCTCTTCCTTTTAAACATAAAGATTTAGAACGTTGGCGAAGTAATTTTCAAGGAATAAGATATAAGTCAATTGAACATAATTATGATTTTGGTGGAGCTGTGGATGATATTTGGCAGAAAAACAATGGTGATCTTATCATCGTTGATGTAAAAGCAACATCTAGAAATAATTTTGATTGGTCTGAGACTTTTAATAAATACGAATATGCAAAGGCTTATAAGAGACAATTAGAAATGTATCAGTGGTTATTTAAAAAAAACGGTTTTCAAGTAGCTAAAGAAGCTTATCTTTTGTATTTCAATGGAAAGAAAAATGAAGAGTTATTTAATAACCAATTAAATTTTGAAGTACATCTAATTAAATTAGATTGCTCTACGGCATGGGTAGAAAATAAGATAATTGATACTGTCAATTTACTTCGTTCGGATAATTTCCCCAAACCTTCTTTGAAATGTGAATACTGTAATTATTTAAAGAAGCGTTGGCAGTTATCGATTACTTAATATGCATAAGATAATTTTTCAAATTTCTGGAAAAATATTGAATAAAAGATACTCTTTAATTAGATTATTAATTAAGGCTTTTGATAAAATCGACAAATTCTGAAAAAAAGATAACTAATCATCTTCAACAAGATGTAGTCAAAGTTTCTGGTAAAACTATTTTTATAAATCCTTTTTTATATTGGCGGAGATTTGACGAGAATACTAATAGATGGCTTAGAGAACCTGGTCAAATGTCAGAGGATCAAATTTCACCAAACAGAAACCGTTTTTATCCAGAAATAGAGTGGGCTGATTTAAGTCATGAGCAAAAGCTCATAAAAGATGGAACTGTTGAGATGTTTTTAAAAACTCTCGAATTAATAAGTACATTTCATCCTTATCTTAGTTCCGGACAATTATTAGAAGTAGAAAGAAAAATGGCTATCATAAAAAAGATTCCTTTCGAAAAGTGGGTAACAAAATCATTCGCTAAAAAAGCGAGATTATTAGAAAATGAAAAAAGAAAATTTCAGAGAGAAAGATTTATTAGTAGCTGGAGGGAATGGTTTAGTTTAGTTAATACTCAACAAGCTATTTTGCCGTTAATAGTAACGATATTTATTTCTTCATTTATTGGATGGTCTTTAGGGATATCAAAGAATAGTTGTAATCCTTATTTTGAACAAAATATAGAGCAATTAAATTAAATTGTTTTTGATATTTTTTAAGTATCTAAGTTAATATAATTTTGAAAAAATAAATTTCTTAATTTAATATTATATTAAATGGAATAATTGCTTAACAAAGTATAAGTTTTATGAGTGAAAATTTTATTTCAAATAACAGTGAAAAGGATCAGTTTAATTTAAATACTGAAGAGAATGATTATAAAAATTTAATAATTAGACTTAAACAGATAAAAACGACCATTGCTTTATTGGAAAAAAAATTATTTAAATAAAGTTTATTTTTGTTAAATACTAGTCCCAATAAAAAAATTATTTCATTAAAAAGACAACCTTTAGTCTTAATTATATTTTCTTCTATTTCGTTTTTATTGATTTTATTTAGGTTAATTTTTTTGCAACTTTTAAATTATGAATCATTTAAAGAAATGTCCGATGAAAACAGAATTAGACTTATAGCTTCTCAACCAATAAGAGGAAGAATACTGGATAAAAATGGTTATGTTTTAGCAGATAGTCGAGTCAGATATTCTCTAATAACAAAGCCTCAATCTGTCAATAAAAGCAATTGGGAAAAACATAAATCAAGCGTTTCAGATTTATTAAACGTTGATAGTAATATAATTCAAAAAAAATATTCTGATGGTCTAAAGAATCAAAAACTTTCAGTAACTATTCTTGATGATTTAAATGTAGATCAATTAATACAATTTAAGGAAAATGAAGATAATCTATCTAGTTTTCAAATAGCTACGAAATTAATTAGAAATTATCCTTATAAATCTGTTGCTTCTCATGTGATTGGTTATACTCAGCCAATTACTAATTCAGAATTTAAATTTTTATCGAAGAAGGGTTACAAATTAAATGACTTAATAGGTAGGACCGGCATTGAATATGTTTACGAAGATTTTATAAGAGGTGAATGGGGAGGAGAAATGGTTGAAGTAAATTCTTTAGGTCAATTTCAAAGGTCATTAGGTATAAAACCCTCAGTACAAGGTGATGATATTAAATTAACAATCGACCTTAACCTGCAATTAGTTGCTGAGGAAGCTCTTAAGGACAAAAAAGCTGGAGCGATAATAGTAATGGATCCAAGAGATGGTGCCATAAGAGCTATGGTAAGTAGGCCTAATTTTGATTTGAATTTTTTTTCAAAGGATTTTAAGCCTGAAAAAGAATACAATTCATTATTTAATTCTCCTGAAAAACCTCTTTTTAATAGAGCATTAAATGCTTATGATCCTGGCAGTGTTTGGAAAATTGTAACGGCTTTAGCAGGATTGGAAAGTGGAAAATTTCCTATAGATACCATGTTAGATACGAAACCATGTATTACTTATGGGAGTCAATGTTTTAGAGAACATAATGATTTAGGCTTTGGAGTAATAGGTTATGAAGATGCTTTAAGAGTTTCTAGTAATACATTTTTTTATCAAGTAGGTTATGGAGTAGGAGTCGATGAAATTCATAAGGTTGCCCGAAAGCTTGGTTTTAATTCTTTATCTGGAATTGAAATTTCTGAACAAGAAAATATAGGATTGGTAGCTAGTAGTGAATGGGCTAGAGAAGGTAGGGGATGGGGTGATCCAGGGAGAACTCCTTGGGTTCCAGAAGATATTGCGAGTATGTCTATTGGACAATTTGTTGTTCAAGTGACTCCTATTCAAATAGCTAGAGCATATGCATTGATTGCGAATGGAGGTTATTTAGTTACTCCCCATTTAGTTAATCAAGATGGGGAATATCTTTCAGAAAAAAAACGAATTAAAATTGATATTGATCCACAAAATATTGAATTAATTAGAAATGGTCTAAGGAAAGTAGTTGAATCCGGCACAGGTGTATCAATTAATTATGGAGTTTCAAATTTACCTCCAGTTTCAGGTAAAACTGGAACTGCTGAAGACGGTGAAGGTGGTTTAGATCATGCATGGTTCGTTTGCTTTACGCCCTCCGAAAAAAGTGAGTTACTTGTAGTTGCTTTTGCCCAGAATACTCCTGGTGGAGGCTCTGTTCATGCACTACCTATGGCAAGAGAAATTTTAAAAGCTTGGAATTCAAAAAAGTGAAAATTAATTTTCACTTCTAAAAGTTTATGTTTTTATCTTT
The DNA here is from genome assembly GCA_902534685.1 of uncultured Prochlorococcus sp. Classification (GTDB taxonomy): domain Bacteria; phylum Cyanobacteriota; class Cyanobacteriia; order PCC-6307; family Cyanobiaceae; genus Prochlorococcus_A. The sequence continues at coordinate 1,220 of CACAQP010000023.1, read as the reverse complement.
TTCATTTGTAAAAGTCTTTGAATAATATCTTCAATAGTTTTTGTATCTATAGGTTTACTATATGAGGATAAAAGTTGTCTCCCTAATACCTGACTTCCTAAATGCACTAATTGAATTCGTAATGAAGTAAGTAATTCTAACCCTATGCCACCAGAGAAAGTTGCAATTGCAATAGGTTGACCATTAAATAAATTCCTAAAGTCATCTCCTGAAATAGAAAGCCATGCTATGAAGTTAGTGAGAATAGGAGGTATAGAACCATTATATTCAGGTGCACAAATCACCCATTTTTCTATCGTAAAAAGCTTTTTTTTAATCTCTTCTATTTCGATTGGAATATTTTCTTTGCTGTGAATTCGTGGATTAAATAATGGAATGTCAAGAGTGGTAAGATCTAAAATTTCAGAATTTACTTTTAATTCAATACTTTTTTCAAGAAATTTTTCAGAAAGTTCTAGATTTTTACCGCAACTAGCCGAAATGATTATTAGATCTTTTGATTCAGTCATAAATTAAATAAATAAATTTAATAGTTAGCACCAGTTTTACGGTGATGCACTGCTGTTAAACTATCGGATTTTAATATATTACCGTGTCGGACTTCGGCGTATATCACCCAATGATCTCCACATTCCATTCTCTTTTTTACAGAGGCTTCTAACCATGCTAAAGATTCAGGAATAATTATCTGTTCATTAGGAGTTAATTCAATATTTAATCCTTCAAATCTATCTTCTCCTGGAGCAAAGGGTTTAGTGAATTTTTTCAAAGGTTCTTTAAAATCTTTCTCACTTAAAATATTTAAAGCGAAAGAATCTCCAATTTGAAGGAGAGACTCTACCGATCTATCTTTTGCTACTGCAATACTTAATCCAGGCGGTGAAAAACTTGCTTGACTAACCCAAGATGCAAGCATAGCCCCTCTGATATTGCTCTCATCTTTGCCTTTGGAGGCAGTTAGAACACAAAGCGAGCCAATTACCCTTCCAAGAGCTTGTAACTTTGGATCTGTTTTGCTTGTAATCATTCCTGTATCTGATTTTCTGATTTTTTTCTGAGCCTTTTTTATAATTTTTCTACCAAAGTGAGTTCCTATTTCTTCTAACTCTTTAATTTTAGGTTTATTTGGACTAAATTTAATTCTTATAGGGTCAAAACTAAACTTAAAACCACCGTCTTTTAGTTTTGATTCAAGCAAATCTATTGCTTCTCCGCTCCAG
>CACAQP010000022.1 GCA_902534685.1 uncultured Prochlorococcus sp. | reverse complement strand
AGATACTGGTCGAACTCATCAAATAAGAGTTCATTGCGCTCACAATAAACACCCTATTGTGGGTGATCCCTTATATGGAAGATGCAAAAAACTTCCATGTAAATTAGAAGGCCAAGCATTACACGCTTTTAAGCTTGGCCTTATACATCCAATCAATGGTAAAGAAATGATATTTGAAGCAGAATTACCATTTGATTTTCAAAAATTACTAAACATTCTTAAAGCTAAATAATATTTAAAGAAGAATTTAGAAGAGATTTTGTATAGGTGTTTTTAGTTTTAGTGAATATCGTAGAGCTTTCTCCTTCATCAACTATCTTTCCGTGATTCATCACTAGCAACCTATTACAAAATCTTTTAGCAATACCTAAATCATGTGTGATAAAGATAATGGTTAAATCCATTTTTTCTTGCAAAACTCTAAGTAATTCAAGAATTTCTATTTTTACTGAAGCATCTAACATATTAACGCTCTCATCACAAATTAAAATTTTTGGCTTCAACAATAGCGCTCTGGCTAATGAAATTCTCTGTAATTGACCGCCTGATAATTGGCTAGGATAAGAATTTAAAAATTCACTCTTTAAAGGAAGACTTAAATTTCTAAACATTAATTTTATTTCTTTTTCAATTTTTCTTTTATCTGAAATTTTTTTAATAAAAAATACATCTTCCAAAATACTTTTAATTGTCATTTTCGGATTCAAACTTGAAAAAGGATCTTGAAAAATAATTTGCATATTATTATGCTTTTTAAAAGATTTATTTTTTTTCGATGCATGATTTTTATCATAAATTTTAATTTCACCACCTCTTACTTTAAGAAGTCCAATTAAAGCCCTACATAATGTACTTTTACCACTCCCTGAAGAACCAACTATTCCAAGAGTCTCATTCTCATATAACTTGAAACTAACTTCATTTAAAGCCTTATTCCATTTATTAATGAAAATCGAAGAATTTAATTTATACCAATGTCTTAGGTTATTTACCTCTAGGACGACCTCATCTCGAGCATTATTTTTAGTATTTGGTTCTAATACTATTTTTGAGGCATTTACTAACTTTTTCCCGATATCTGATTTTGGTGATTGAAAAATATCTAATATATTCCCTTTTTCAACAATTGATCCTTTTTCAATTATTGCAACTTTTTTACACCACTTTGCTGCAAGATTTATATCGTGACTAATTAAAATTAAAGTAGTTTCAAATTCATTACATAGATGAATTATTTCTTGCATAATTTCAAAACTTGTTTTGGTATCTAAGCTTGTTGTAGGTTCATCAGCTATTAATAATTTAGGTTTCAAAGCAAGTGCCATTGCTATAGAAACTCTCTGTCTCATTCCACCGCTAAATTGATGTGGGAAAGAATCAAGTCTACTTTCTTCAATTCCTACTTTTTGAAAAAGTTCTTTTACTAATTTTTTAATAAGTAAAGATGATTTAGTTTGATCATGTGTTTTAAATAATTCATATAAATGATCACCAACTCTCATTAGCGGATTAAGTTTTTTTATAGAGTCTTGATAAATAAATCCAAAATTCTCTCTTCTAAATAATTGTGCATCTTTGTTATTTATTTTCCTAGGATCTACACTAGAAATCGATAAATGCCCTCTAGAAGTGGCCTTATCAGGCAATATATTTACTAATGTTTTTGCAAAAGTGGTTTTTCCACATCCAGAAGGTCCTATTATGGCCAAATGATCTCCACTATCTATTTCCAAATTAAAATTTTTGATAATAGGTTGCTGTTTTAAACCATATTTAACAGTGAGATTTTTAACTACAATAATTTTTTCTTTATTTATTTCCATGATTTATAGCAAATTTTTCTAGACCTAAATAAAATACATCTAAAGCGATATAAAATGTCCGAGGCAGCTGCAAATTCAAAAGAAAAAAACGAAATTGAAGTTTCCAAAACTATTTTGCCTGAAAATAAAAAATATGAAAGTGCATCTTTAAATTATCAAATAAAAATTCCCGATTGGCTTCTTAAAGATATTCATAATTTTGAAAAATTAAATAAAGAAAATGATGAGAATCAAAACCTTATAGTAAAGGCTTTTAAACTTGCTTATAAAGCTCATGATGGACAATTCCGCGCGAGTGGTGAGCCATACATCATCCACCCGGTTGCTGTTGCAAATCTCCTCAAAGAAATAGGTGCTAGTTCATCTGTTATTGCTGCAGGCCTTTTACATGATGTTGTTGAAGATACTGGCATTGATTTATCCGAAATAGAAACAAATTTTGGATTAGAAGTAAAAATACTCGTAGAAGGTGTAACAAAATTGGGAGGCATTCACTTTAACAACAGGACTGAAGCACAAGCTGAAAATCTTAGGAAAATGTTTTTGGCTATGGCTAGCGATATCAGAGTTGTCTTAGTAAAACTTGCAGATCGACTTCATAATATGAGAACAATTGAATGGCTTAATGATGAGAAAAAACTAAGAATTGCGAGAGAAACAAGAGAGATTTATGCACCATTAGCTAATCGACTAGGAATAAACAGATTTAAATGGGAATTAGAAGATTTAGCTTTTAAATTCCTAGAGCCTAAAGAATTTCAAGATCTTAAAGATCAAATCGCTGTTAAAAGAAGTGATAGAGAAAAAAGATTAAAAGTAACTTTGAATCTTATGAAGGAAAACTTGGTTTCAGCAGGTTTGAAAAATTTTGAAATAACTGGAAGGCCAAAACATCTTTATGGCATCTGGAGCAAAATGGAAAGACAACAAAAGCATTTTCACGAGATTTATGATGTTGCTGCCCTAAGAATTATCGTAGACAATTCAGATAGTTGTTATCGAGCTTTAGCAGTTGTTCATGATACTTTCAAACCAATTCCAGGTAGATTTAAAGACTATATAGGATTACCAAAACCCAATGGATACCAGTCCTTACACACTTCTGTTATTGGAAGACATCGACCTATTGAAGTTCAAATTAGAACTACTTCCATGCATCAAATTGCTGAATATGGTATTGCCGCTCATTGGCAATACAAAGAGGGTGGTTCTCCTGCTAAAAGTAATGCCGAGAGATTTAATTGGCTAAGACAATTAGTAGAATGGCAACAAGAAGGTAATGAAGGGGATCATAACGATTATTTAGCTTCAATTAAAGAAGATTTATTTGATGAAGAAGTATTTGTGATCACTCCAAAAGGAGATGTTGTTGGTTTAAGGAAAGGATCTACCGCGATAGATTTCGCCTACAGAATTCATTCTGAAGTTGGAAATCACTGTAATGGAATAAGAATTAATGAAAAGCTTTCTCCATTATCTACATCACTTCAAAATGGCGACTTCATAGAAATTTTGACAAGTAATAACGCTACTCCAAGCTTAGATTGGCTGAACTTTGTAGTTACGCCAACTGCTAAAAATAGAATCCGCCAATGGTATAAGAAAAGCCATCGTGATGAGACGATTAAAAGAGGTAGAGATTTACTTGAAAAAGAAGTAGGTCGAAATGGTTTTGAAGCATTAATTTCTAGTGAAGCCATGAAAAAAGTTGCAAATCGATGCAATTTAAAAACTACAGAAGACCTTCTTGCATCTCTTGGTTTTGGTGGTTTAACTTTGCATCAAGTATTAAATAGACTAAGAGAAGAAATAAAATTACAGACAGAAGATGTAAAAAATGATTCTGACTCTGAAATAGCAAAATCTCTTAAAAGTAATAGTAATTTATCCACTAAAAAATCTAATACGGTAACTAAATCACCAATTTCCGGAATAGAAGGTCTTGATTACAGAATAGGTAAATGCTGCACCCCACTTCCAGGAGAGGATATTATAGGAACTGTATCACTCGGCAACCACGGCATAACGATACATAGGGCAGATTGCGAAAATGTAATGCCAATACCAATTGAGAGAAGATTACCAGTTGGTTGGAATCAAGATAATAAAACTGGAGATAATAAGTTTCCAATTCAGCTCCGAATAGAAGTAATTGATAGAGTTGGAGTTCTTAAAGATATTCTTATGCGGTTATCTGATAAAGGTATAAACGTTAGCGATGCCAATGTTAAAACTGCTTATGGTAAACCAGCTATTATCAATCTTTGTGTAGGTCTAGAAAGTTATAATCAACTTCACAAAACAATTGAACAAATTAAATCAATGGCAGATGTTTTAGATATTGCCAGAGTTGGACAAAGTTAATTTTAAAATCAGTTCAATCTATCTTTTACTTTTTATCTTGTAAATAAAAAAAACAATACTGCCGCAAATCAAAGCTAATAAAAAACCTACAAAAGATGAACCTAAGAGTAATTTTAGGGAAAAAATTCTACCTTGTTTCAATAAGTCATCTATCACTAAATTTTTTTCAAGAATTTTATTAGAAGAAGTATTTAACAAAATCGAACCAACTTTATAGTTAAAATAATAAAGTGGCATATAAGTAAAAGGATTACTTATCCAAGTACCAATTGCAGCTAGAACAATATTTCCCTTGGCTATTTTCGCAAAAAATACACCAATTAAAGTCTGAAACCCAAAAAACGGAAAGCAGCCACTAAATACGCCTAAAGCTAAACCTTTAGCATTAAAGAAAGGACTTCCATTCTGATTCCTAAATAATGATAGAATTTTCTTATAGTTAATATCTCTTTTAAATCTCATTCAGAAAGAAAATTTCAAAATTCTTGATAATCTTACTTAATTATCCATAACAAAGCGAGAGATGGATTCGATAGTTACTACAGAAGATACAATAGCGGCAATTGCTTCAGCTATAAGTATAGGGAAAGGAGGAGTTGCGATAATAAGAGTATCAGGGAAAGACTCAATAAATTCTTGCAAAAAGATTGTTCAAACTAAATCTAAATATGCATGGGATTCACATAGAGTTTTTCATGGTTTTATTCAGGGAAATAAACAAAATAAATTTATAGATGAGGTTTTAATTTTAGTGATGAAATCACCAAATAGCTTTACAGGAGAGGATGTTGTTGAACTTCATTGCCATGGAGGAATTATCCTAGTAAATAAAGTTCTAAACAGATTATTATCAAGTAATTCTAGAGTTAGACTTGCAAACCCAGGAGAATTTACTCAAAGAGCTTTTCTCAATGGGAAAATAGACCTTACTCAAGCCGAGTCGATTAATCAATTAATTAATGCAAGCAATACCAGATCAGCAGAGATAGCTTTTAGCGGGGTTCAAGGAGAAATAAAGAAAAAAATTGACGATATTAAAAATGACCTAATAAATCAACTTTGTGAAATTGAAGCGAGAGTTGATTTTGAAGAAGACTTCACAGATTTTGATTACACCAAATATCACAAAAACATTAAAAAAGTGAAAGAAAAAATAGAGTTACTTATAGAAAATGCAAAAAGAAATTCATATATTCATAATGGGATATCCATTGCGCTTATAGGTAAAACAAATGTTGGTAAAAGTTCTTTACTAAATTTGCTTGCAAAAAAAGAGAAAGCAATCGTAACTAATATTCCTGGAACGACAAGAGATGTTATTGAAGTGAATTTAACTATTAATGAAATCCCAATGAAAATAATTGATACTGCTGGCATACGAGAAACTGATGAACAAATTGAAAGTATTGGAATTAAAAAAAGTTTTGGGAAAATTAAAGAGTCAGATTTTATAATTTATATTTATAGTCTTGAAGAAGGGTTTAATGAAGAAGACAAAAAAATAATAAAAGAAATCCCCAAAGAAAAATTAATTACTATAGTGGGTAATAAAAAAGATTTAATTGACTCAAAAAATATTAATTCAAATGAGTTAAAAAACAAAATTCTTATGAGCATTAAGAATAATGATGGTGAAAGATTACTAATCGAGACAATCATAAAAAAATGTGGATTAAAACAAGTAGAAAATATCAATATATTTTTAAACGAAAGACATCTAACAAATTTGTCTGCTTGCCTATCGAATTTAAATGATACTGATGAAATCATCAAAAATAATTTACCCTTTGATTTTTTATCAATAGAGCTGAGAGATGGAATTCAAAACTTATCTAAAATTACTGGTCAAGAATTAACGGATGAACTTCTAGATAATATTTTTTCTAAGTTTTGTATTGGTAAATAAATTTGAGTTAAATTACATAGTGATATAGAGTTAATCCTCTAACTTCAATTGAATTTTTATTAATTAATTATTTTTTAGTTTAGTGGATTTAAATACACCAAAAATAAGTAAGATCATTGATAATTGGATCGATGAAGATATAGGAAGAGGAGATCTTACAAGTCCTTGTATTACTGAAGGTAATGGCAATGCATATTGGATTGCAAAAGAAGGTGGCATATTTTGTGGTGTAGAGGTCATAAAAGAAATTTTTAAAAAAATTGATTTAAAAATCAGTTCAAAATTTAATATCTCTGATGGAGATCAATTTGTTAAAGATCAAAAACTCCTCGAAATATATGGACCTTCAAAAAGTTTGCTAGCTAGTGAAAGAATAGGCTTAAATATAGCAATGCATTTATCTGGAATATCAACATATACAAAGAATCTTGTAAATAAGTTAGAAGGTACAAATATAAAATTAGCAGATACTAGGAAAACTACTCCTGGCTTAAGAATATTTGAAAAATATGCATTCAAATGTGGAGGTGGAATGAATCATAGAATGGGATTATACGACGCAGCTATGATAAAAGAAAATCACATTGCATGGACAGATAATCTTAATAATGCAGTAAAAAAAATTCGACTAAATTCGCCTTTTACAACTCATATCATAATTGAAGCTGAGAATATCGAACAGGCAAAAGAAGCAGTATTAGCAGGAGCAGATAGTGTCTTATTGGATGAACTTAGCCCTGAAATAATCAAAAAAAACATTCAAGAATTAAGAGATTTATCAATGAATAGCTTAAAAAAAGAAGTCAATAAAAATTTAATAATAGAAGTTTCTGGAATTAACCCTGAAGAAATTAATAAATATCTAATAAAAGGTATTGATTTGATATCAACAAGTTCTTCAATAACCAAAAGTGATTGGATTGATTTGAGTATGCGTTATATTAATTAATTATATAGATAAATAATTGAATAATTAATGCTAATCATTTTTAAAGAATTAACAAAACAATTTGAACAATCTCTTTTAGATAGTCTTGAAAAAAATGATAAAAAAGGAGAATTCGAAATTCTTAGAAAAAATTTAATTACACAATCATCAAAAGAGGAATTTGGTGATTATCAATGTAATGTTTGTTTAAGTTTATCTAAAATATATAAAAATAACCCAAGAGATATTTCTAATGATTTTATTAATCTTTTAAATAAAAATAAAAGCATAGCAAAATTATGTAAGAGTCTTGAAATAGCTGGACCTGGATTTATAAATATAAAATTAAAAGATGAAGTTCTAATAAATGAAATTAAATCAAACATTCAATGCCAAAGAGGTGGAGTACCTCAAATTAAAAAAGATTTAGATAGTGGCTTATCAAATAAAGTCATTGTAGATTTTTCTAGTCCTAATATTGCTAAAGAAATGCATGTAGGACATTTAAGATCAACAATAATCGGAGATTCAATATCTAGAATTTTCGAGTTAAGAGGTTATCAAGTATTAAGACTAAATCATGTTGGCGATTGGGGAACACAATTTGGAATGCTTATTACTCAGCTAAAAGATTTATATTCAAATGATTTAGAGGAGATAGGCAAAATTAAGATAAGTGATTTAGTTGAATTTTATAAAGAGTCAAAAAAAAGATTTGATAATGAATCTGAATTCCAAAAAAGATCTAGAGAGGAAGTAGTTAAGTTACAAAGTGGAGATATTAAATCGATTAAAGCTTGGAAATTATTATGTGATCAATCTAGAAAAGAATTTAATGAAATTTATAAAAATTTAAAAATAAAAATAGAAGAAAGAGGTGAATCTTTTTATAATCCCTTCTTAAAATCCGTTATTGAGGATTTGAATTTAAAAAAAATATTAGTAGAAGATCAAGGAGCAAAATGTGTATTTTTAGAAGGGATGACTAATAAAGAAGGCAAACCTTTACCGCTAATTATTCAAAAAAAAGATGGAGGTTTTAACTATGCCACCACAGATCTTGCTGCTATAAGATACAGATTCAATAAACCTCCTAATGGGGATGATGCTTCGAGAATTATTTATGTAACTGATCATGGACAATCAAATCATTTTGCTGGAGTTTTTCAAGTTGCAAAAAAAGCAAAATGGATCCCAGACAATTGTCAAGTAGACCATGTCCCTTTTGGTTTAGTTCAAGGAATTGATGGCAAAAAACTAAAGACAAGGGAAGGTGAAACAATACGTTTAAAAGATTTATTAAAAGAAGCAGTTAGAAGAGCAAAAGAGGATTTATTAAAAAGATTAGAAGATGAAAATCGTTATGAGACAGAAGATTTTATTGCCAATACATCAAGAATTATTGGATTAGGAGCTGTTAAGTATGCAGATTTAAGCCAAAATAGGATTACTAATTATCAATTTAGTTTTGATAAAATGCTCTCCCTTAATGGAAATACTGCTCCATATTTGTTATATACACTTGTAAGGATTGAAGGAATTAAAAGAAAAAATGATTTTGTTTATGACTCTAAAGATTTTCAATACATAAATTATGAACATAAATCTGAATGGAAACTTATAAGAAAATTACTTAGGTTCGATGAAGTCATAATATCCATTGAAAAAGACTTAATGCCAAATAGATTATGTAATTATCTGTTTGAGCTATGTCAGACTTTTAATAGATTCTATGATCAAGTTCCAATACTCAAAGAAGAAAAATATATAAAAATTTCTAGAATGAATTTATGTGATCTAACTGCAAAAACACTAAAATTAAGCTTAGAGCTTCTAGGAATTGAAACTTTGGAAAGAATGTAATGAATGATTTTGATCAATTAAATAATCTTTTCCCAAGACCAAGAGAAGAAATAATAAATATGCAGTCATACTCTGCACCTTTAGAAAATAGAAGAAATTTACTCCGCTTAGACTTTAATGAAAATACTTTAGGTCCAAGTCCTAGGGTTTTAGAGGCATTACAAGCGATAAAATTAAATGAGATTGCAATTTATCCAGAATATAATTTATTAAAAAATTTTTTATGTGATAAATATCTTGATTCAAGAAAATTTGATAATGATGAAATAGGAATTTTCAATGGAGCAGACGCAGCAATAAATGCAATCTTCAATTGCTTTGGAGAAAAAGATCAAATATTTCTAACCACGAATCCAACTTTTGGTTACTATTCTCCTTGTTCAGAAATGCGAGGAATGAAGAAAATAACTTGTTCTTACATTGGAGAAAATTTTCTATTTCCCATTGAAGAATTTAGTGAAAAAATTATAAAATATAATCCAAAGTTAATATTTATTTGTAATCCAAATAATCCGACTGGAACAGTTTTAAGTGCTCAAGAAATAATTAACTTAGCAAATATCAAAAAAAATGCATTAATAATTGTTGATGAACTATATGAAAAATTTAATGGAGATAGTCTTCTTGAATCGATAGACTTTGAAAAGAATAACAATATACTAATAATACAATCTCTCTCAAAAACAGCTGGTTTAGCTGGTTTAAGAATAGGTTTTACTTTTGGTAATAAAAATTTAATTAATTTCATTAATAAAATTACAGGACCATATGACGTAAATAGCTTTGCTATAACGGCAGCATTAGCAGCACTTAAAGACAAATCATATATTGATAATTATGTTTTAGAAGTAAAAAAAGCAAGGGAATGGATTTTAAATAAATTTAAATCAACAAAAATCAGAACTCATTTTAGTGGTGGTAATTATTTCTTAATTTGGCCAAAAAAAGATCCTAAAATTTTAATACAACATATGAGAGAAAAAGGAATTCTTATTAGAAGTATGGAAAACAAAAAAGATATTGGTAAGTCAATAAGGGTTAGTATTGGAACTAAAGAACAAATGATTTTTTTCTGGGAAAACTACAAGGTCTTAGATTTAATAAATTAATTGCCAAAAATATAAATTGTATTTTGATCTATTCTTTTAGGTTTTATTTGAAAATCTTTTCCAACATATTTTACTTTAAAATTTTTCATATTTTCAATAAACAAATCAGCATTTGAGAAATCACACTCTTTGTTAATTTTTTTGCCACGAACAAAGTGAACAGGAATTACTACATTAGGTTTTAGAAGCTTAACTATTCTTGAAGCCTCTTGCCCATCATAAGATTTTATTCCTCCTCCAATTGAAATAAATAAGATATCTGGGCGAGACAAAATAATTTGACTATTGATATCAATATCACCAGCAGCGCCTCCCATATGAACAATTTTAAGATCATTCTGCTCCCAACTCCAAACAGTTGCCATCCCAAATCTTCTTCCATCTACTCTGTCATGCGGAACGGAAATTCCATTTAATAAAATGTCTTCAAATTGGTAGATTCCTGGCTCTACAAACATTAATTGATTATTAGGATTATATCCTTCATCTGGAAGCCTAGAACTAGCCAAAATAAAATCTGGGTTGACTCCTTTTGGCTCTTTTAAATTGCTTGCACAACCTATTGCTTTAAAAGGATTTATAAGAATCGATTTTTCAGCACTATTAATTAAGAAACTACTATGTCCCAGACTTTTTATTACTAAATTCCGTGCCAATAATGAGGTAGGTAAAAAGTAACTAAATAATATAAAAAAGAAAATGTTTTTAATTTGAGAATTCATATTATAAATTTTTTTATATTTTACTTTTGCTCAGCCATTTTTAGAAAATTACTAATTAATTTATGACCAAATTGTGTCAATACACTTTCAGGATGAAACTGTACTCCATGTAAATGCTTATATTCTTTGTGAGAAATAGCCATAATAGTTGAGTCTTCTAAAGTAGCAGTTATATCAAAACAAGTTGGTAATGAACTTGAATCAACTATAAGACTATGATATCTAGTCGCCACAAATGGATTCTCGATATCTTTAAACAAACCTTTTTGATTATGAAATATATTGGATGTCTTACCATGCATAAGTTCTTTCCCAACTATAACCTTACCTCCAAAAGCTTGGGCCAAAGCTTGATGCCCTAAACAAACTCCTAATGTCGGAATATTTTTAGATAATTTTTTTAGTATTGGCAAACAAATTCCAGATTGATCTGGATTACCAGGACCTGGAGATAATAGGATCCCACTAGGATTTAGTTTGATAATTTCATCTAGAGTAATTTCATCATTTCTCTTAACTATTAATTCTCTAGTTATTTCATGATCAACAGAAAGTTCACCTAAATATTGAACAAGATTATATGTAAAACTATCGTAATTATCAATAACAAGAAACATATTTATATAGATTCAAATAACAACTTAATTTTAGGAACAAAAATATATACAGCAATAATAACAGAATTAATGGAAGCTAATAACACTGCTCCTGCAGAAGTATCTTTTGAAATTTTAGCCAAACTACTAAATTCTTTTTTCACTACTAAATCAACAATTGATTCAATAGATGTGTTTAATATTTCTAATATTAAAACAGACATAATTGTGGCAATCAAAATTACATAATTACTTTGACTAATTTGCAGTAAAAAACCAATAATTAAACTTGTAACTGCAAAAATTAATTGAATTTTAAAATTTCTTGAAGTTTTTAATACGTAACTAATTCCACTAAAAGCATACTTAAAACTTTTTAATATATTACTAGAAGTTTTATATGATTCAATTCTATTTTTTAGAGAGTTTATTTTTTTTCCCATAGATTTTTAATCTAATTTTTTAATTAAATATTCCTGAAAATTTAACATTTTTTCTAAATCAAGATCATTATTATGTTCCCATCCCAATAGATGTAAAAATCCATGGCTAGCCAACCAGAGCATTTCTTTATAGATTGAATGTTTATATTCATAAGATTGCTCAAGTGCGATCTCATATGATATAAATATATCTCCCAACTCTATATGATCTAAATTATTTAGAGATTCATCTGAAATGATTGGAAAAGATAGAACATCAGTTGGGCCATTTTTTTGCATCCACTTCTGGTTCATAAAAGCAATTTCTTGATTAGATATTATCTGTAAGCCTAATGAAAAAGATTTTTTTTCAAAAATGAATTTTGGCAATTTATAATCGTCTTTTTTTAATATTATTTTTATCCAATATAAAAAAACTTTCTCCCAAAAATTGGATTTAAAAATAAGCTTATTTTTAGAATCTTTTAACTTATTTGAAAATTGAGAAAATTCATTACATTTAAATACCAAATCTAAATTTATTTCAGAAATAATTTTTTCTTTCATACATTCTTATACAGGAATATTAGGCTTACCTATTGTGGCTACAAGTATTAATATCCCTATTAAAACTAGAGAGGTTATTGAAAAATGAGAAATACTTTTTGAACCCTTCCTAACCATATTTCGCATAGCAAGCTTTATAAAGCTTGGGGGAGCAACTTTTTTTTCTATATTTTCGTTTTTGTTTTTCATTAGTTATTCAATAGATTCTTTAGAAGAAATATTCATGCGTAATAATTCATGAATAAATGGTTCAAGTCCACCATCTAAAACACTATCTAAGTCGTTAGTCTCCTGCATAGTTCTGAGATCTTTTACCATTTGATAAGGATGGAAAACATAATTTCTTATTTGATTGCCCCATGCAGCTTCCACAATATCACCTTTAATATCGGCGACTTCTGCAGCTCGTTGTTCTTTAGCAATCACTAGTAGTTTAGACTTAAGAAGTAACATAGCTTTTTCTTTATTTTGTAATTGAGATCTTTCTTGTGTACATCTTACTGAAATCCCTGAAGGCAAATGCACAATTCTCACTGCTGTTTCTACCTTATTAACATTTTGTCCTCCAGCGCCACCGGATCTACTTGTTGTAATTTCCAAATCTTTTTCAGGTATATCAAGTGAAATATTTTCATCTAATTTTGGCATGACCTCCACCCCAGCAAAGCTGGTTTGTCTTTTACCATTAGCATTGAAAGGAGAAATTCTTACTAATCTATGAGTTCCTTTTTCATGTTGTAAATATCCGTACGCATATTTCCCATCAATTTCAAAAGTTACACTTTTAATACCTGCTTCTTCTCCTTGAGATAATTCATTGATAATTAAACTCATTTGATTATTATCGGCCCATCTTTTATACATTCTTAATAAGATCTCTACCCAATCCTGAGCATCTGTTCCACCAGCACCTGCGTTAATAGAAACTACTGCTCCTTCCTTATCGTATTCACCAAATAACAATCTTTCAAATTCCCATTTATCTAAATTCTCTCTTAATTTCATTAAGCCCTGCTGGGATTCCAAAATCATTTCCTCTTCTGGTTCTAAAGAATAAAGCTCAAGAGAGGCATTAGCATCAGAAATAAAAGTTTTCCATTTATCCAACAATTCAAGTTGTGCCTTAATATCGTCAAGGATTAACATTTGTTTTTTTGCTTCTTCTTGATTCTCCCAAAATTCAGGTTGAGCAGAAATTTGCTCTAACTCTTTCCTTTTCGCTTTTAATCTTGGAACGTCAAAGACAATCCTGAGTATTACCCAGGCGCTCTGTTAGTTCCGAAAGATCTTTTTTGAAATCTGTAATATCTATCAAAATAGAATTTAATCGTTATTTATAATCTAACAAGCACTTTTATTTAATAGTATAAACTAAGTATTATTTTAAAAAAAATGTCCAAAGTTGAAATTTATACTTGGCAATATTGCCCATTTTGTATTCGAGCAAAATCACTACTCAATAAAAAAAATATAAATTTTACAGAATATAAAATAGATGGCGATGAAAATGCCAGAACATTGATGATAGAAAGGGCTGATGGTAGAAGAACATTACCACAAATATTTATAGATAATGAGGGTATCGGAGGCTGCGATGATCTCTACACATTAGAAAATGAAAATAAATTAGACGCATTATTAAACTAGATCTTATGAAATTTCTATTCGTGATAGATCCAATAAAAAATATTAATCCCTTAAAAGATTCAACTGCTGCTTTAATGCAAGCATCATCAAAAAAAAATATTGAAATCTGGAGTTGTACTCCTCAGGACCTTGAAGCTAGAGGTGATGAAGTATGGGCATCTTCCGTAAAAGTTGAAGTAAATCCGTGGATTTCTTTCAAAGATAATGATTGCATACCTCTCGCCGAATTTAATTGCATTTGGATGAGAAAAGATCCTCCTGTAAATGAGGCTTACTTATATGCAACCCATCTTTTAGAAGTTGCCGAAAGAAAAGGAGTAAAAGTCATCAACAAACCCTCATCGTTAAGAGCATGGAATGAAAAGCTAGGTGCTTTGAGATACAGCCATTTAATGGCACCTACAATAGTTGCTAGTAAGGTAAAAGATCTTATTAATTTTGCGAATATAAATAATGAAGTAGTCATAAAACCTCTTGGAGGAAAAGGTGGTCAAGGTGTTATAAGGATAAATAAAAATTCTCCAGGTATTAAATCAATCATTGAATTAATCACTTCTCAAGAAGAATTACCCGTTATGATGCAAAAATTTATTCCTGAAGTCATAGAGGGTGATAAAAGAATAATTATCGTAAACGGTGAAGCAATTGGATCAATAAATAGGATTCCTCAAGGGGGCGATTTTAGGAGTAATTTAGCAATGGGAGGAAAGGCTGAACCAACATTATTAACAGAAAAAGAAAAAAGTATCTGCTCAGAATTATCTCAACACTTCAAAGATGAAGGTTTATTTTTTGTAGGTATTGATGTAATAAATGGAATGCTTAGCGAGATTAATGTAACAAGTCCAACAGGTTTAAGAGAAATAGAAAATTTATCCAATAAGAATGTTTCAGATGAAGTTATTGAAAAATTAGTGGAAATTATCTAGGATTTTTAGCGAAAAATATTTGTCTTGCTATAGATTCAAATTTTAATTTAATCTCATCTATTTCTTTCTCTAAAACGGAGCCTGAAACTATACCTGAACCGGCAGTAAATTCAATATTTTCTTCAATATATCTAGCTCCTCTTATTGCTAAAAGAAATGAAGCATTTCCTGATGAATCAACCCAACCCATTGGAGAAGCATAATTTCCTCTTGGGAAAGACTCAAGGGTGTTTATCCAATCCAATGCTGCATTTTTTGGGTAACCACAAACAGCCGGAGATGGATGTAAGTTTTTAAGCAATTCAAAAGGGCATATATTTTCAACTTTAGAGAAAATGAGTGTTTGCAAATGCGAAACATCTCCAAATGAATTTACCTTAATATCACTTTTTTTAAAGTTTTTTATTTTTGAAACTTCTAAACATTTAATCAAATACTGTGTTACGTATTTATGTTCCTTTAAGTCTTTTGTACTTTTTAGGAGTTTCTTATAATTTGAATTATTAGAGATAGTTCCAGCAAGAGCTTCCAAAGTTAAATTAGGTTTAGTAAAACAAAATAATTTTTCTGGAGAAGCTCCAAACAAAATATCTTTACTATTCCTTTTCCAAACATATCTACATGTATTTGGATGATTCTTTTTTAATCTTTTTAAAATTTCTACTAAATCTAATTTATTTCTAAATTTTATTTTAATCCTATTCGCTAAAACTACCTTTTCGAGAATACCTTTTTCTACTAATTGAATTCCTCTATTTACAACTTTTTTAAAACTTGTATTAGAAGTTTCTAAGGAGTGCAAGAAATCATCAATAATAGGTAAATCAAAACTAGTTTTTAAGCCAGATGATTTTATTAATTCTGAGCCAGAATTAATAACTTGATTTCTAATTGTCCATATTTCTTCAATTAATGTTCTTAATGATGATTTACCTTCAACATGACCATTTATTCTTAACCAGCAATTCTTATTACGTTTAATAATTAATATTTTTGGTAGGATAGCTTCCAAACTAGGGACATCAGAAGATATATTCTTATTATTCAAGTTTTCAGAAAAAGAAAATAAATAAATTATTTTTGAAAGTGCAGAATTATGTGATTCATTAGTTAAGTTAACTAAATTTTTAAAATTCTCAGAATTAAACTCTTTTGCCACTTCAAATCTTTTTGGACCATCCAAAGTAACATATTTACATTTCTCAAAAGCAATATATGAAATACCATTAGATTCCTCCCAAAATGTAGAAAACGGATATTTATTTATAAACAATTCATATACTCGTAATAAATCAATACTAGGAATC
The DNA here is from genome assembly GCA_902534685.1 of uncultured Prochlorococcus sp. GTDB lineage: Bacteria > Cyanobacteriota > Cyanobacteriia > PCC-6307 > Cyanobiaceae > Prochlorococcus_A. Next base: position 4,721 of record CACAQP010000022.1, on the reverse strand, counting down.
TCAACACAAATACTTACTAATCCAGAATTCTCCACTTTCTTATCGAAAGAGGAAAATACATCTTTTAAAAAATCTGTTAAGTTTAAATCATTTTTCATTACTTATTGAAAATAACTAAAAATCATGCAATAAAGTAAAAAATGTAACTCAATTTATAAACTACATTTAATATTGATCGAATTTTGTGAGTTAAATAAAAATGGACCAAGATAAAAAAAAATTATGGAAAAAAGCAATAAAATGGCCTCTTTATTCTGTTGCCATACTTCCGGTTTTAATAACAGCGGCTTATATACTGAATCAATATGAAAAGGTAAAAATTTATAATTTGATTGCATTTACTTTAGCTGCAATTTTTATATTACTTTGGGAAAACCTAACAAATGATTTATTCGACGCAGAAACAGGAATCGATGAATTTAAATTCCATTCAATTGTAAATCTCATAAAAAATAAAAAAATAATTTCATTTATTGCATATACATCTTTAATTATTGGTTTATTAATAATTTCAATTATTTCATTATCAACAAATATAAACATTTTGATTTTGGTGACATCTTGCTGCTTCTTAGGATATTTATATCAAGGACCTCCTTTTAGATTTGGCTATCAAGGCTTAGGAGAACCATTATGCTGGCTTGCATTTGGACCTTTTGCCTACTCTGCAGTCTTAATTGCGTTAAATCCTTCTAATATTTACTTCGAAAATATTCCCTGGAAAGTTTCTTTATTACTTGGTTCAGGACCTTCATTAGCAACAACTCTTGTATTATTTTGTTCTCATTTTCATCAAATTTCTGAAGATAAAAAGCATGGTAAAAATTCACCTTTAGTTCGCCTAGGAGCAAAAAAAGGTTCTCAATTTGTGCCTTGGATAATTCTAACAATATATATTTTTCAACTTTTAACTATAGTTACTGGATTTATCCCAGTATTTTGTATCCTTTATTTGATTAGTTTTCCCCAAGCAATAAGACTTATAAATTTATTAAAATCTTCTTATAAAAAACCTTCTGCAATAAAAAATTCCAAATTCATCGCAATAAAATTTCAAACTCTCAATGGAGTTGGCTTAATCACAGGATTAATATTTAATTACTTACTTAATAAATGAACTTAATATTTAAAAAAAAATCTTATAGCTTTAGATTATCTACAAAAGTAGAAAATTCTCAAACAACTTACCTTACAAAACTGGGTTGGATAATTAAATTAACAAGTAATGATAAAAAAATTGGTTTTGGAGAAGTTTCACCACTTCTAGAAGAAGACTTAAAAAAATGTGCAAAACAACTAAATATGATCCCTGAGAATGTAGGAGTATTTAATTTATCTGAGCAAATAAATATTTTTCACCCATGCATTCAATCTGCAATAAATTCTGCATTAGCTGAGATAAATGGAAAAATAATTTTTAAAGAAAACTATATCTTTGATGAAATTGATAAAACAGCCATACTTTTAAATTCTGAAAATGTAATTTCAGAGCTAAATGAAATTAAAAAAAGACAATCTAATATTGGAAAATCATTAACCATAAAATGGAAGGTAGCATTAAGAGATAATCATGAGGAAGAAGCAAATTTAGAAGAAATTTTAAGCCAAATAGGCAATAATATTAAATTAAGAATAGATGCTAATGGTTCTTGGGGTAGAAAGGTAGCTAATAGATGGGCTGATATTTTGAAAGATAACAAAAATATAGATTGGTTAGAACAACCTCTCTGTGTTGATGATATTGAAGGAATGAAAGCACTCAACGAAAAAATCCCAATAGCCTTAGACGAATCACTTTTAAAATTTCCAACTTTGATTGATGAGTGGAAGGGTTGGCAAATTCGAAGGCCTTCACAAGAAAATAATCCAGTTAAGCTTTTAAGAGAATTAGAAAATAAAAAAGCTTTAATATCTATAAGTACTTCATTTGAAACTGGAATAGGAAAGAGATGGCTTTATCATTTATCGTCTCTACAATTACAAGGACCAACTCCAAAAGTTCCTGGTTTAGCAATGAATAAATTACCTAATTCGTTTCTATTTTTAAATGAAGCAAAAAAGATATGGGATCAACTATGAAAAATAAAATTTATACTATTGAAGTTGAAAATAATGAAACTCAATCTGTAAAGAAAATTTTTAAAAAAATTAGAGAGAATAAAATTATTTATGTAAAAAACAAATTTTATGAAGATGAAGATGTATTAGATTCAATTAATGAAAATGGACCAGCAATTATCTTAAACAGTAGTGGTAGTTCTGGAAAACCAAGAAAATGTTTTCACCATTTAGATAATCTTAAATTATCCGCACTTACATCAGGACAATGGCTAATACAACAAGGATTTGAATTGCAAAACTGCTTAATTTTAAATACTTTACCCCTGAACCATATAAGTGGCTTAATGCCAATCTTTAGAAGTCAAACTTGGGGATGTGATTGTATTAATATTTCTCCAAATTTAATAAAAAAAACTCGAGAACTATTACTTTTTACAATTAAATCTAAAAAAAACAAAAAACACCTTATTACATCATTAGTACCCACCCAATTACAAAGACTTTTAGCTCAAAAAGATGGTATTAGTTGGCTAAAAATTTTTGATCTAATTTGGGTGGGTGGAGCTTCTATTTCAGGGGAAACTGCAGAACAATGTATAGAAGAAAAAATTAAATTAGCACCTTGTTACGGCTCAACTGAAACAGCCGCAATGGTGACGAGTTTAAAACCAAAAGAATTCTTAATGGGTTTTGAAAATGTTGGAGAGATACTATCTGATTCACAAATAAGAATTAACACACAAGGATTAATCGAGATTAAATCAGCCAGAATTGGAATCGAAATAATAGAATCTTCAAAAACTGAAAATTTCAAAAATAAACATGGGTGGTTGCAAACCGGTGATTTAGGTGAAATTAATCAAATAAATAATTCTACATATTTAAACTTTCTTGGAAGAAGTGATAAAGCTTTTAATTCAGGAGGAGAAATCGTTTTTCCAAAATTAATTGAAACTCGATTAAATGATTTCATTAGCAAAGAAAATATCCCAATTAATAAATTCAATATTTCAAAAGTACCCAACAAATTATGGGAAAATAGAGTTGAAATAATTATTGAATTTAGAGAACTTACAAATCATAAAAATATTGAAAATTCTTTAAATTTATTAAAAAAATTTTCTCAAAGTTGGCCTAAACATGAAAAACCTGAGAAGTGGATTGTTAAAAATAAAAATGCCAGTAAAGAAAAAATAAACTATAAATTTAAAAAATAATAATTAGCATTCTTTTAAATTAGCACTAACATTTGAAGCCTCTATCCATCTCTCTAACTGATCTGGAAGTTCTATTTTTTTTCTTGAATCAACATCTAAAGAACAATGTATTATTTTTCCTTCTGCCACCTTATTTCCATTTTTTATAAAAAAGCTATTTACTTGGAACAAATGGGTATTAATTTTATGAGGGGCAATTTTTACTTTTAAGTAATCCCCAATTTTGATAGGCGCAAGAAAGTTTGCTTCGCAATTTACAATGGGAAAAATAATTTGACTTTTACGTATGGAAAAGTCTGGAAAAATATCTTGATAAGGAATCCCATAAATTTCAATACTCTCTTCCCAAGCTTCGTGCGACCATTTTAATAAGTTATGAAAATGAATTACACCTGCAGAATCACAATCACCAAATCTTACCTTTTTCTGCAATATTAACCAATCAGCGGGTTTCATTTAAAGAGCTATCTATCAACAGATCCCATAATGACATCTATCGAGCCAAGGATCGCCATTATATCGGCGATTTTGGCACCTTTGAGAATATGAGGCAATATTTGTAGATTATTTAAATCAGCTGCTCTGATTTTAAATCTCCAAGGTGTCACTTCATTATTTCCTTGAATAAATACACCTATTTCTCCTTTGCCAGACTCTAATCTTGTATATAATTCTCCGTTAGGAATTTTAAAAGTTGGAGCAACCTTCTTAGCTACATATTGATAGTCAATACCAAATATTTCGCTTTTCTTATCTTCAGTCGCCATTCTTTGGGCTTCTAAATTTTCTGTTGGACCTCCTGGAATCATTTTGCATGCTTGGCGAATGATGCTTAGTGATTGTCTCATCTCTTCAACTCTTACTCGATATCTCGCATAACAATCTCCTTCTTTTTCTGAAGCAATCTGCCAATCAAAATCTTCATAACATTCATAACTATCTACTTTCCTTAAATCCCAGGAAACTCCTGAAGCTCTAAGCATGGGGCCAGACAAAGACCAATTAATTGCTTGGTCTCTTTGTATTGTTCCGAGACCTTCAATTCTTTTTCTAAAAATTGGATTATTTGTGATTAATTTTTCATATTCATCTATCTTAGGGCCAAACCAATCACAAAAATCTGTACATTTTTCTAACCATCCGTATGGAAGATCACATGCGACACCACCTATCCTAAAGAAATTATTATTTATAAGCCTTTGTCCAGTAGCTGCTTCCCAAAGATCGTAAATCATTTCTCTTTCTCTAAAAATATAGAAAAATGGAGTTTGAGCTCCTACGTCTGCTAAAAAGGGACCAAGCCATAAAAGATGATTAGCTATACGATTAAGTTCCAGCATAAGAACTCTGATATAACTAGCTCTTTTAGGAACTGGAATATTAGCTAATCTTTCAGGAGCATTTACTACAATAGCTTCATAAAACATTCCTGCTGCATAATCC
>CACAQP010000021.1 GCA_902534685.1 uncultured Prochlorococcus sp. | reverse complement strand
TGGTATCTCAGCATACATGGGAAGACAGTGGGAGCTTTCATACCGTTTAGGTATGCGTCCATGGATCTGTGTTGCATATTCTGCACCAGTTTCAGCAGCTTTCGCAGTATTTCTTGTATACCCATTCGGTCAAGGTTCATTCTCTGACGGAATGCCTCTAGGTATCTCTGGAACATTCAACTTCATGTTTGTTTTCCAGGCAGAGCACAACATTCTTATGCACCCATTCCATATGGCTGGTGTTGCTGGTATGTTCGGAGGATCTTTATTCTCAGCTATGCACGGTTCACTTGTTACTTCATCTCTAATCAGAGAAACAACTGAGACAGAATCTCAGAACTATGGTTACAAGTTCGGACAAGAAGAAGAAACATATAACATCGTTGCAGCTCATGGCTACTTCGGTCGTTTGATCTTCCAATATGCAAGTTTCAACAACAGCAGAAGTCTTCACTTCTTCCTAGCTGTATTCCCAGTTGTTTGTGTATGGTTAACTTCAATGGGTATCTGCACAATGGCATTCAACCTTAACGGTTTCAACTTCAACCAATCAGTTGTTGATGCAAACGGTAAGATTGTTCCTACATGGGGTGATGTTCTTAACAGAGCAAACCTAGGTATGGAAGTAATGCACGAGCGTAACGCTCACAACTTCCCACTTGATCTAGCAGCAGCTGAGTCTACAACAGTAGCTCTTTCAGCTCCAGCTATCGGTTAAGCTTAAAGTTCTTAAACTTACAAGCCCCCTTCTTGGGGGCTTTTTTTTGTTTAATTTTCAATTGGTTTCATATAATGTTTATATATATATAAAACATTTGATATTTCTATGAGTAGTAGTTTTGGGAAAATTTTTCGTGTTAGTACTTTTGGAGAATCACATGGTGGTGCAGTGGGAGTTATCCTTGATGGATGTCCCCCTAAGTTTAAAGTAGATATAAAGCTGATACAAAATGAACTAGATAGGCGCAGACCTGGCCAAAGTGACATTACAACACCCAGAAATGAAGAAGATAAAATTGAAATATTAAGTGGAATAAAGGAAGGGTTAACACTTGGAACTCCAATAGCGATGTTGGTAAGAAACAAGGATCAAAGACCAGGAGATTATGATAATTTGGAGCAAGTATTTAGGCCTTCTCATGCAGATGGTACATATCATCTGAAATATGGAATTCAGGCAAGTTCTGGAGGTGGAAGAGCATCTGCAAGAGAAACAATTGGAAGAGTAGCTGCTGGTGCTGTAGCAAAACAATTATTAAAAAACTTCTGTAACACTGAAATACTATCTTGGGTAAAGCGTATACATGATATTGATTCTGATATAAATAAAGAAAAAATTTCTCTCAACAAAATAGATTCTAATATTGTTAGATGTCCTGATGAAAAGGTATCAGCAGAAATGATAGAGAGAATTAAGCAATTAAAGCTTCAAGGAGACTCTTGTGGCGGTGTTATTGAATGTCTAGTAAGAAATGTCCCTTCTGGTCTTGGAATGCCTGTTTTTGATAAATTAGAAGCTGATTTAGCAAAGGCTTTGATGTCTTTGCCTGCCACGAAAGGCTTTGAAATAGGTTCAGGTTTCTCTGGAACTTATTTAAAAGGAAGCGAACATAATGATGCCTTCATTAAATCTGATGATATTAGAAAGTTGAGAACAATATCCAATAATTCTGGGGGCATACAGGGAGGAATAAGTAATGGCGAAAATATTGAGATGAAGATAGCTTTTAAACCTACAGCAACTATCGGGAAAAAACAGAAAACAGTAAATGCTGAAGGAAAAGAAGTTTTGATGAAAGCAAAAGGGAGACATGATCCATGCGTTTTACCAAGAGCAGTTCCTATGGTTGATGCCATGGTGGCTTTAGTACTTGCTGATCATTTATTACTGAATCAGGCTCAATGTGGCTTAGTCAATAATTAGTAGTTTTGTTAAATAAATTATATTTATCTTTGATTTAATTATTTTTGAGCCATTCATATATTTTTGGATCAAATTTTTTTTTAATAATACCTTTATCTCCAATCACGATTGCTTTATATCCTAAAGATTGATAAGTTTTTACATCATTGATTGATAAGCCTCCAGCAGCAATGAAATCAATACTTTCAAAGTTGAGTATATTTATGGAACTAGCTTTACTTTTTATTGGATAAATTTTGATAATGTTGCAATTTAAATTTATAGCTTCCTCAAGATCTTTTGAATTTTTAATTCCGGGTATTAATAAATAATTTTTTGACTTCGAATAATTAAAAAGATCTTTATCCCAAAATTTCATCATAGAAAAATTTAATCCAATTTTTAATGAATCTTCTATTGATTGCTTATTAACTATGGAGGCAGAGCCTAAATTAATTTGTGGAAAATTGAGTTTGATTTCGGATACAAAATCCAACCACTTTTCGTTGTTTGACCAACTTATTTCAAGATTTTTTAATCCTAATTTTACTAAGCTTCCTAATTCTTCAAAAAATGAATTTCTTATAGATGTATTTAAGTAAATATTATCTTCAGGTTTAACTAGTAAAAAAAAAGATTCTTTTAGGAGCAAGTCAGAAAAAGAATCTTCTTTAATATTCATTAAATGTTTTTTGAGCTAAATATAATTAGCAACTTTAACTTCTGATCGGTTGAGCAAGTCTTGTATATCTTCAGTGTCTATAGTTTCTCTTTCAATTAGCATTTGAGCCATTTCGTCAAGAACCGTTCTATTATCTGTTAAAACTTTTGTAGCTCTTTTATAGGCAACATCAACAAGTTCTGAAACCTCTACATCAATTGTTGCGGCTGTGTCTTCAGAGAAGTCTCTTGTAGAACTCATATCTCTTCCAAGAAACATTCCACCTTGAGATTGACCTAGAGCGACTGGACCTATTTTGTCACTCATACCAAATTTAGTGATCATTTGTCTTGCTACATTGGCAACTTGTTGTAAATCATTTGAAGCGCCGGTTGTTACCTCTTCTTCGCCATATACTATTTCTTCAGCAACTCTTCCACCAAGAGCTACAGCCATTTGATTTTGAAGGTAAGAACGAGAGTAAAGACCAGATTCCATTCTTTCTTCACTTGGGGTAAAGAAGGTTAGACCCCCAGCTTGACCTCTTGGGATGATTGAAACTTTTGCAACTGGATCATAATCAGGCATTAATGCTCCAACGAGTGCATGACCAGCTTCGTGATAAGCAACTAATTCTTTTTTCTTATCACTGATGACTCTATCTTTCTTTTCTGGGCCAGCCATAACTCTTTCAATAGCATCACCGACTTCATCGTTACTAACTTTATCTAAATCTTTTCTGGCTGCTAGTATTGCTGCTTCATTTAAAAGATTAGCTAAATCTGCACCAGTAAATCCTGGTGTTCTTCTAGCAACTTTATCTAAATCGACGTCTTTTGAAAGAGTTTTATCTTTCGCATGAACATTTAATATCTGCAATCTCCCTGCATAATCTGGTCTATCTACTGTTACCTGTCTATCAAATCTTCCAGGGCGCATTAAAGCTGAATCTAAGACATCTGGTCTGTTGGTGGCAGCAACTATTATTATTCCTGAATTACCTTCGAAGCCGTCCATTTCGGTTAGGAGTTGATTTAATGTTTGTTCTCTTTCATCATTTCCACCGCCCATACCAGCTCCTCTTTGTCTTCCAACTGCATCTATTTCGTCAATAAACACAATACAAGGAGCATTCTTTTTAGCTTGTTCAAAAAGATCTCTAACTCTGCTAGCTCCAACCCCTACAAACATCTCTACAAATTCTGAACCAGATATTGAGAAAAAAGGTACACCTGCTTCTCCAGCTACTGCTTTTGCTAACAATGTTTTTCCTGTACCAGGAGGACCAACTAAAAGCACTCCTTTTGGGATTTTTGCTCCGACTGCAGTAAATCTATCTGGGCTCTTAAGAAAATCAACAACTTCTGTAAGTTCTAATTTTGCGCCTTCAACTCCAGCAACATCTGAAAAGGTTACTTGTGTAGATGGTTCCATTTGCAGTCTAGCTTTGCTTTTGCCAAAACTCATAGCAGGGTTACCACCTCCAGCATTACCACTTTGGGATCTTCTGAAAAGAAAAAATAAGCCTCCAATCAAAAGCACGGGGAAAATCAAACTACTTATCGCCTGTTGCCATGGATTGGCTAATTTTGTGGGAGTTACAGCAATATCTACGTTATTTTCAGTCAAGATTTTTAATAAATCTTTGTCAGGGGCTAAATTGACCTCAGATCTGCTTCCATCATTTTCAACGACTTGAGCCGTCGCACTGTCTGGGGATATTAGGACTCTACTGATTTCTTTATCTTGAACTGCATCTATAAAATCACTGTATCTTAGGGTCTTTGTAGCATTTTCAGAACTAGGTTTATCAAATACAGAAGTACCAATGAAAATTACAGTAATAACAGCTAGAACATAAAGTCCTACATTTCTCCAGCGTTTGTTCACGATAAATAATCTTTAATAAATCTATAATACTAATAATAAAACATTATTAAGAGCGTCTTAGTACATCTACTACACTTTTAAATGCAAACCATTCAGGAATTGGTTCGCCATTCCTCAATTTTTTTCTAAATTCAGTACCACTAAGTTTCATGATTTCATAATTAAATTGTTTAGCTTCTTCAGCGGTAATATATCCTTTCTCCTTTGTAAAGACTAAATTTTTTGAAGGAACAGTCTGCATCATCAATTCGTCTGCGCATTTATTCGCAAAATTCTGGGCATCATATGGTCCATAAAAATCTTCACCAGTTGATGATGACTTACAACCAGCCATATCTCTACCGATAATAAAATGTGTGCAACCATAATTCCTCCTAATTATCATATGCTGAAGAGCTTCTCTTGGCCCTGCCATATGCATTGAATAAGGTAAAAAAGCCCATTTTATTCTTTCATCAGATATTTCTTCTTCTAGTTCTTTATATGTCAAATATCTAACTTTTCCTGGTATATCATCTTGTTGCGTTGGTCCACAAGTTGGATGAACTAAAACAACTGAATTATTAGAGACATTTGCTGAGAGTAAGGCATTAGTAAATAATTCATAATGTGCTCTGTGAATTGGATTTCTGCATTGAAAAGCAACTACATCATAATTTGATGGTAGTGTAGCTCTTACTTCTGCAGGTGTTTTGCAGGGAAACTCCCTAATTGGCAATTCAAAACCATAAACTCTTCCTCCTATATAAAATCTTCCCCGTTCATTAAAAATCATCTTAACAGCAGGATGATCTAAAGAATTAGTGCCATAACAAAGTTCAGCTTCTAAGGATTTATTCGGCTCCCATATGGAACTCACTTCTAAAACTGCTATTTTTTGGTTTTTGTAGGTAAGCAAGATTGTTTCACCGCATTTTACTTCTTCATTATTCGAATCAAATACAATCGGTAATCCAAAAAGAAAACCACTTGTATCTCTATTATTTTTAATTACCGATTTGTAATTATTTTCATCCATAAAACCTTCCAAGGGAGAAAAAGCTCCAACCATCAAAAGTTCTACATCGCATGCATTTCTTTCGCTGCATTCAAAATCATAAGTAGCTTTTGAGATAAGATCATTTTTAAAGTTATTATCTTTGATAATTAAATTTTTTAGCTCCCCTCCATAAGGTGGTATTAATCCATTAGGATCTGTTTTTGTTTTTTTTGATAATTCCATTTTTTTAATTGGTAAAGAAAAATTTTGAAAAAAAAAGAGGGGTTGACCCCCCTTTTGTTTCTTATCTGGGATTTATGCCTTTCTTCCGTAAAGCTCTCCTATTATTTTTACATCAAGTGGATCTTTTGATCCCATGTCTGTGTCGGAAGGTTGGATAGCTTCAAAAGTACCGGCAAATTCGTCTGTGTCAGAATCAACGTTATCGATTAAAAGAGTAATAATTCCAGTGCCATTTACATCAACTTTAATATTTTCTTTGGCAAGTTCTTCATCATCTCCTCCTAAGGCAACTAAACCTTGAGCATATTCAACACCAGTATTTTTAGCTCTTGCTTTAGGATCTAGAAAATCACCAGTTCTGTAGTTAGGTGTAAATGTTGAACCACTAAGCTCCGTACCTGGCTCAATAGATGAAGGTAAATCAGCTGTAAGATCTTTTGCTGAGAATGCAAATGGAACTTCTAAACCACCAGGAGTTAATACAGTTATAAGTTGAAAATCTATACCACCTTTTTCGGTAAAAGTTCCTGAGTCTATATCTCCATAAACTTCTGTCACTGTGGTGTTATTTCTTGGACTAATAATTTTTGTAGAGACAAATTCTGCAGCTTTTCTTTTCGTCCCTGGCACTTTCACATAAACTTCTGTTGGATGCATACATATTCCTTTAAGGCTATCTCCATTCCCTAGTGATATTGATCCGACAAGAGATGAATCTAATGTAGGACAATCATTAGCTTTTCCTGTGTTAACAACATCTGTAAATTGTGCATTTCCTCTTTCAGAAAAAGCAAATGTTTTAACAGGTACGAAAGCAAAAGTTATACAAATTGAAATAACAAAAGCTAAAAAAGAACGAATTCTCATAATTAAAGTTGTAGTAAAGTTCTGTGACGATTGATTAAAGGTCATCTAAATAGTTCAGTAGGGATATTACAAGGGAAAGGACCATAAAAGATAGGACTTTTAAATCCTCGAAACAACCCGTAGCTTTTTAGATTTTAAAAAACTGGAATTATTTTAAGCTATCACATTATTTTTAATGATTAAGATTACAAAAAAATACAAATTAAGATATTTTTTTTATTTTTTTAATGAAATAATTTGGGTTATTAATTTATTTGCTAGATCAATTTTTGATGTTTTGTTAATGTAGTGTTCCATATTATTTTTATCGAACAGCCAACCTTCATTTTGTGCAAAGAAGCCAAATCCTTGGCCTTCAAGATCAATTGGATTTGCGAATAGATAATCACAACCCTTTTGGAGAATTTTTTCTTTAATTGTTATACGTGCTTCTTCGATAGATCCTGTAAACGCACAAAATCCTACAAAAACTTGGTTATCTTTTTTTGATTCACTAATTGTTTTTAAAATATCTGGGACCAGCTCAAAGTTTTTATTTAAATGATCATTAATTTTATTTTTGGGAATTTTAGCTGAAGTATCATTGGTTATCTTGAAATCAGATACCGCGGCATTCATGAAAAAATAATCACAATTTGATATTTCATTATTGATTGCCGAAATTAAATCATTACTTGTTTCAATTTCATATCTTGTTATTCCATCAGTAAGATTTTTATCTATTTTTAGAGGGCCATGGACATATTTTACATGTGCGCCTCTGAATCTTGCTACTTGAGAAAGAAGTAGGCCCATAGCTCCAGAACTTTTGTTAGTAATGAGTCTTGCCGCGTCAATTTTCTCTGAGGTGCACCCTCCAGTTATTAAAAATTCTTTGTCAAGTAAATCTTTGCGATACGTATTTTGTTTGTTTGAAGCTATAAATTCAAGAGCTAATTGAATTAGATCATTTGGAGGTATCTTACCGATGCCAATAGCATCACACGCTAAGAGGCCTTCGCTTGGTTGCAAAGACAAAACATTTTCGTAATTCTGTAAATTCTCATAATTTTTTTGGACAGCTTTATTTAGCCACATTTGTGTATTCATTGCTGGTGCAACTATAATTGGCTTTATATTTGCTATTAGAATGCTTGGAATTAATCCCTCTGCATTTCCAGTTACCCACTTTGCCAATGTTGTCGCTGTTAAAGGCGCAATGATTAAAACATCAGCCCAATTACATAGTTCTATGTGAAGAGGAGTTGATTGACTATTTGACCATTGATTATTTTCTAAAATACAAGGGTTCCTACTCAAGATAGAGAGAGAAAGCGGATTAATTAATTTTTCTGCATTTTTAGATAAAACGCATCTTACTTCATAATTTTCTTTCGCTAATTGGCTAACCAATAATGGAATTCTTACAGCAGCAATACTTCCTGTTATTAATAAAAGAATCTTTATTTTGGATTCTGAACTTTTAGTTTTCATCGAAAGGTTCCTGATCCAAGAGATGGACATAATTAGTTGTTAATTCAGGTCTATTAATTGCAAGTGCCCTTAGTAAGTGCCAGTCTTTTAAACCATCAAATGGAGTATTATAGTTATCTTCCTCTAGCCTTTTAGCGAGCTCAAGGGTCATTTCTTCATCAAAAGAATTTAATAATTCCTCACTTATTTTAGTTTCAGAAATGGATTTCATATTGAATAAAGCCAATATAATCTAATAATAAAGCCTCAAGTAATTATTTAAAATTGATATAAGTATTAAGTACATATTTTCAAGGAAATTAAAATTTTCAACATTTAAAATCTTTTCAGCATGTTGTTGGGTCATTTATCTTCATTCTCAATCATAAATATGAAAACTTTCCATTTCAAAAAAATTCTCCTCTAAAATGGCAGTGTCAAATTTTATATCATGACACAAACCAAGAGAGAGCAAGTTATTAGTCACATTCGCTATTTAAGGCAAGAACTAAGAGAAATGCATTTAGGCATAAACGAAGATGACCTTTTCCCTGAGCCAGGAGAATTAAGGAGTATTATGGCTCAATTTGAGGCATTACTTGAATTAATTGAAGGAAATACTAAAATTCAATCAAACTCTGAAGCAGCTTAATCATAAGCAAAATGGTTGTTAGACCTCAAAAGACAAAATTTCAACTTAAAATTGTAGAAAATATTCAGACGTTGAGTATTTGGGCTTTTAATCCATGGCGAAGATATTCAATATCATTAATTACACTTTTAATCGGCTATTTTTTGGGTAGTTCTATTGGTATGGTAAGTGCAGTGGTAGAACTAATGGATCCAATAGCTGCTTTCTTATCAGTAGTTTTTATTGAAATTTTGATACTTATCAGAAGGAATTTTCGATTTGAAAGAAAAAAGAAATTTTTAGTACTGTTATTAGATTCTTTAAGATTAGGTTTATTTTATGGTTTCTTTACTGAAAGTCTTAAGTTGCTATAAGCTTATTTTTTGTATTTCTGTAATAGATATAGTAAAGCCATTCTAATAGGGATACCATTTGAAACTTGATTATTAATTAAGCAATTAGGATATTCATCTACTATTTTACTGCTAATTTCTATCCCTCTATTAATAGGTCCAGGATGAAGAATTGGAATCTCTTTATTATTCAAAGATAATTTATCAGGAGTTAAGCCATAATCCACACTGTATGAATCTATGCTGCTTAGTAAATTCTCAATCATTCTCTCTTTCTGGAGTCTCAAAACAATTATTGCATCAGCAATTTTTATTGATTCTTCCAATGATCTAGAAATAGTTACAGAGCCTCTTGCTTTAATAGGATCTTCTATTTGATTTGGTGGAGGGGTTTTTAAAAAATTTATAAAATCATCTGGTATTAGTGATTTAGGACCACATAATATTATGTCTGCGCCGAATGCACTTAAAGCCCAAAGATTTGACCTCGCAACCCTTGAATGATTCACATCTCCAATTATCAAAATTTTTTTGGAATTTAAGACTTCTGGACGCAGTGATTTTTTGGAAAAGAATTTTATTAATGTATAGATGTCAAGTAATCCTTGGCTAGGGTGACTATGTAATCCATCCCCCGCATTCAGAACCGAGGTCTTGGAATTTATTGCATCAAGTTTTTTAGCGATCTCAAAGGTTATGTAACTTGATGAATGTCTTATAACTAATGTATCTGCACCCATAGCAGAATAAGTAATGGCTGTATCAATAATTGTTTCGCCTTTTGTTAAAGAACTAGAAGATGGCGCGAACGTTTGCACATCAGCAGAAAGTCTTTTTGCTGCAAGTTCAAAGCTATTTTTTGTTCTAGTACTAGGTTCAAAGAACAAAGATGTTACCAAAGTCCCTTGTAGGGCCGGTATCTTTTTCGTTCCTGCATTTTTTAATGAATCAAATCTATTAGCTAATTCAAAAACTGACTCATAATCTTGAATTGAAAAATTAGCGAGTGTGTGGATATGTTTATGAGGCCAAATTTGCATTATGAATAAAAAAATAAATGATTATTTAAAATTAGGTGTTCTATCACCTTTTAATCTTTTACTTACACTCCTACTATTTTTAAGATACCAACGCCATTTTATATTTTTTGCCTTTGATATGCCAATTCTCGTTGTTTGAGTAAGATCTTTTTCTCCTATTGTTGAGTCTCTTTGAGAAAGCCACAAAGATTTGTTATTAAGAACTTCAAGAGAATTAAATGATATGTCTACTCCAAATATCTTAGTAACAAGGCCAGGTCCAGATGCTAGTCTTTCATCCTTTTTTGAGATAAAAACTGCTCTTATTAATACACCACTCGCAAAATTTTCCTTATCAGTAACTATGTTTAAACAATGATGAATCCCATAAGATTTATAAATATAAAATGTCCCAGGTTTGCCAAATAATGATTTATTTGATTCAGTTTTTTTCCTGAATCCATGACAGGCCTCTTCTTCCTGTGAATAAGCTTCAGTTTCAACAATTATCCCCTTAATTTGATCTTTATCATTATTTTTTTTAATGAGATAACACCCTATTAAATCAGGGGCAACAAGTTTAGAGTGCCGATAAAAAAAATTTTTTTTAAATAAGTCTTCTTCTATTTTTCCAAATTTATCTAATACTATTTTTAGCTGAGAAAGATTATTAAGGCTATATAATTGATATTCATTTTCAAAAAGATGTGATTATTAGTTTTTATATTTATTTAAAATTTAAAAGGTTATATTAGTAAAATCGTTCAAATCAATTATTATTTAATTAAAGAAAATATTAAAGTCATGAAAAAAATAAGTAAAGAGGAAGTAAAAAAAGTTGCACATTTAGCGAGATTGGAACTCAACGATAATAAAATTAATAATCATGCACAACAACTAGAAAAGATTCTTGATTATATAAGACATCTCGAAGCCATTGATACAGATGATGTACCTTGTACAACTAGAGCGGTAGAGGTTATTAATGTATTTAGAAGAGACGAAATGAAGAATTCTGACTGTATTGAAGAGCTTTTAGAATTGGCCCCATCAAGAGAAAATAAATATTTTAAAGTACCCAAAATTATTAGTGAATGAATTAGGTACTTCCTATAAATGTTTTATTGACTATCTTTAATAAAATTTTTTTGAGTTTATAACCTGGATATAAATTTATAATCTTTCTTATCTTCCCTCTCTTTTTACTATGACTTCTAACACCTATTAATAAATCATAAATAAAGTTAAAAATATCTTCTTTACTTTCAAATATCCCAACTCTTTGAGGTGAACCTTTCTTATCTAATAATGGCTTTGTTTTTTCATAGGCTGCTTTATATTCAAACCAAGGAATAGAAGGCCAAAGATGATGAATGAGATGGTAATTTTGACCCATTATTAATAAATTCATAAATTTACTTGGATAAACTCGAGAATTTATCCATTTGTTTCTTGATCGAAAAGGTCTATGAGGTAGATAATCAAAAAATATACCTAAAGTGACTCCCACCATTAATGCTGGCCCGAACCATAAATTATAGATTAAATTCATAAAGTCAAATTTCAAACCCGCCAAAATTATTGTTATAAATATGGATCTTTCAATTCCCCATTGTAGTAGTTCATATCTTCTCCAAAGTTTTCTTTGAAAGAAAAAAACTTCATGATAAAAAAATCTTGGAGCAATTAGCCAAATTGGACCGAACGTACTAACAATGTGATCTGGATCATTTTTGGGATGATTTACGTGAATATGATGTTGTAAATGAACTCTTGTAAAAACGGGAAAACTGAACCCTAACAGAATTGCGGAACCATGACCCATTGCTTGATTTATCCAAGGAACTGGGTGGGCAGCTTTATGACAAGCATCATGAATAACGGTGCCTTCAATATGCAATGCTAGAAAAGCAGTGGCTACTAGTAAAGGTAAAGGCCAAACTCCCCTGTACCATTGCCATATGCTAATAAAAGCGAGAATATACCCGCCAAAAAACAAACCTAATGTGGGATTCCAAAAACTTGGCGGATCTACGTAATTTTTTATTTCCTTTTGCCAATTAAATATTTTGGAAGTTTTAGCAACTTTTGTTGTATTTTTACTAGTTAGGTTTGAAATTGTTTCTTTTATTCTCTAATTAATATAACTAATATTTTTAAATGATTGCATGATTAAATATAAAAAATTTTTTTTGAGAGATAATTAATCTAGTATATATGTCAAATTAGTTATCTTAAGTTAAAAATATTTTTAAAATAAACCTCTTTCAATTATTATTCTATTTGAGCGGTCGTGGCGGAATTGGTAGACGCGCGAGTTTTAGGTACTCGTATCTTTGGGTGTGGGAGTTCAAGTCTCCCCGACCGCATTAACGGAGTTCTGAAAGAAAGTTTGTTTATCCATATCATTTTCTTATAATTAAATTATTTAAAAATTTAATGAATCATTTTATATTTTATTTGGGATCTTTTTTTATCTTAATTGGGACTTTATTTTTATTCATACCGATAATTTATCTTGAGCTTGGCAGACCCAAAGACTTAATAAAATCTTTTTTAAATTTATTAATAGGATTGATATTAATCATTAAAAATAAAACAATAGATGAATCATTTATTTTAATTTTTCTCTTATTTGCAGTACTAGTTGTTTTTTATCTAGTAGAACTTTTTTCATCCAGATGGTACCAATTGACAGATAATGAAAAGAAAAAATTAACTACTTTTTTGGAATTAAAAAAAAACCTTTTGAAAATATTAGAAGCTATTAATTTGGGAGTGGGTAATTTTACTAAATCTTTAATTTCTTTTAATTTTGGTAGCAATAATAAAAATATAACCCCAAAAAAGTGGGTAAGAAATGATAAAAATGATAATATTAAGGTCTCAAATTAAATCTATTGGTTAATTGAAACATCCAAAAAAAAAAACAGTTCAATTAAGAAAGAATATAATAAATTAGATTTATCTAAATGATTCTTTTGATCACCAATATTTTTTATATAGTTGTATGAAATCTCAAAATAGCAAAGAACAAAAATCTATCTTTTCTTATAAAGAAACTTTAAATTTACTTAAAACTGACTTCTCTATGCGCGCTAACTCAGTTTTAAGAGAACCTGAGATTCAAAATTTTTGGGCTAATAATAATATTGATTTCCAATTAGGTGCAAACAACAAAGGTGAAGTATTTACATTGCATGATGGCCCTCCATATGCAAACGGAGCGCTTCATATGGGTCATGCTCTCAATAAAGTTTTAAAAGACATAATAAATAAATACAAAACCTTAAGAGGATTTAGGGTTCATTATGTACCTGGTTGGGACTGTCATGGGTTACCTATTGAATTAAAAGTACTTCAGAATTTAAAATCTGATGAAAGAAAGAATCTAGATACTCTAGATCTAAGAAAAAAAGCA
This sequence comes from uncultured Prochlorococcus sp., assembly GCA_902534685.1. Classification (GTDB taxonomy): domain Bacteria; phylum Cyanobacteriota; class Cyanobacteriia; order PCC-6307; family Cyanobiaceae; genus Prochlorococcus_A. The sequence goes on along the minus strand of CACAQP010000021.1, from coordinate 7,531 downwards.
ACAGATTATGCCTATATTCAAATTAATAATCAAATGGAGGGTTTCAAAAGGTGGGGTATATGGGGAGATTGGAATAACCCTTACTTAACTCTTAAAAAAAGTTATGAATCTGCTCAGATTGGGGTATTTGGGAAAATGTTTTTAAATGGCTACATATATCGAGGGCTAAAACCTGTTCATTGGAGTCCAAGTTCGAGAACCGCACTTGCAGAAGCAGAACTGGAATATCCTGACGAACATTATTCAAAAAGTATTTATGTTTCTTTAAAAATAACTAAAATGTCTGAAGAAATTCTATTGAATTTCTGCCAAGAAAATCCCAATATCAAAAAAGATTTTTTTCAAAGTAATTCTTTCATAACTATTTGGACCACAACACCTTGGACTATACCTGCAAATGAAGCAGTTGCAGTAAATCCAAAAATAAATTACGTTTTTGCTATCGATGAAGATAAACGAATTTACATTGTTGCTAAAGAATTATCCTCTGAAATAAGTCAGAAATTTAATAAATATTTCAAGATACTTTTAGAGGTTAAAGGCTCTAAATTGGAAAATATTGAATATCAACATCCCACTAAAGACAAAAATTGCAGAATTGTAATTGGTGGAGATTATATTACTACAGAATCTGGTACTGGAATTGTTCATACTGCTCCAGGCCATGGTATGGATGATTTTAATGTGGGGCAAAAATATAATCTACCCACAACTTGCGTCGTAGATGAAAAAGGAAATTTAAATGATGAATCTGGACAATTTAAAGGAGCAAATGTTTTAAAAAATGCAAATGATTTAATCATCGAATATTTAAAGGAAAGAAATTTGCTTCTATTGAAAGAAAATTATAAGCATAGATATCCTTATGATTGGAGAACTAAAAAACCTACTATTTTTAGAGCAACAGAACAATGGTTCGCCTCTGTTGATGGCTTCAGATCATTTGCCTTAAAAGCAATCGATGATGTTGAATGGATGCCAGAAACAGGAAGGAAAAGAATTTATTCTATGGTTGTTGGTAGGGGAGATTGGTGTATTTCTAGACAAAGGTCATGGGGGGTCCCAATTCCAGTTTTTTATCAAAAGGATGGTAATGAGATTCTTCTAAATAGTGAGATAATTAATCATATTCAAAAACTTTTTAGTCAACATGGAGCAGATATATGGTGGGACTGGGAAGTTAAGAGTCTTTTGCCAGAAAACTATTTAAAAGAAGCTGATCTATGGGAAAAAGGAAAAGATACAATGGATGTCTGGTTCGATTCGGGATCTAGTTGGGCTGCAGTATGTGAGCAAAGAAAAGAGTTAAAGTATCCAGCTGATCTTTATTTAGAGGGCTCAGATCAACATCGAGGTTGGTTCCAATCTTCTTTGCTTACATCGGTTGCAGTTAATAATAAACCACCGTATAAAAAAGTTTTAACTCATGGTTTTGCCCTTGATGAACATGGAAGAAAAATGAGCAAATCTTTAGGTAATGTTATCGATCCAAACATAATAATTAATGGAGGAAATAATAAAAAAACTGAACCTGCATATGGCGCTGATGTTTTAAGGCTATGGGTAAGCTCAGTAGATTACTCTGTTGATGTTCCAATTGGTTCGAATATCCTCAAGCAGCTTTCTGACGTCTATAGAAAAGTTCGTAATACAGCAAGATATCTTTTAGGTAACATTCATGATTATGAACCTAATATTGATAGTTTTGAAATTGATCAATTGCCTCTTTTGGATCAATGGATGTTGGGCAGATTAGTTGAAGTTGCAGAACAAATAACAAATGCTTATGAAAATTTTGAATTTTCCAAATTTTTCCAAATTTTACAAAGTTTTTGTGTTGTAGATTTATCAAATTTCTATTTGGATATTGCTAAGGATAGGTTATATGTAAGTTCCAAATCACATTTTAGGAGAAGATCATGTCAGTTTGTGATGGCCCAAATTGTTGAAAATTTATCTGTTCTTATTTCTCCAGTGCTTTGTCATATGGCCGAGGATATTTGGCAAAATATTCCATATTCAACTAAAGAAAAATCCGTATATCAAAGAGGATGGCCAATTTTTTCAAAATCATGGAAAAATGAAAGTCTAAATGAGCACATAGAAAATTTAAGAAATTTGCGAGTTGAAATTAACAAGGCTATTGAAGAATGTAGAAATAAACAAGTAATTGGCGCGGCGTTGGAAACTGAAGTAAATTTTTTACCTGAAGAAAAAGTGGTAATAGATTCTTTAACTTGGCTTAAAAAATTTGGTAATCAAGATGTTGATTCATTTAGGGATTGGCTTATAGTTTCAAATTTTGAAGTGGTGTCAAATTTGGTCGAGAATTCACTAACTATTGATGATAATAAATTTGGAAAAATTCAAATTCTTAAAGCTTACGGTCAAAAATGTGATAGATGTTGGCATTATCAAAAAGAAACTTTTAATGGTGTACAAAATACCAAATTATGCAAAAGATGTTCAAATATCATTAATCTTGAATTTACCTAAATCCAGTTTTTTTGATTTTGGAAGAATAGCGAGGTTTGATTTTTGCTTATAAACTAATCTCTTCCCTTTATTAAGAAGACTTATAAAGTTTGTAGTAAATAAAAATGTAATCAACTTTAAAACATTTTCAAAAATCCATTGAAATGGGATTAAATGCAGTGCAAATGAATTAATTGGAAATAACCAGCGCTTAATATTTTTTGCAATTTTTTTTAAAAATTTATCCTTTTAGTTTAAGCATCCTGTTAGTAATCTAAGAACTTATTTCTCAATACAATTTACGAAATCAATTTCTTCTATTTTCTGAGAAGCATGAGTTTCTTCCATGTTTAGGTAATTTAAGAATGGACCATTGAATTAAGCCTAGGATATAAATTAACAATGCAAATAATCCTAAATATTTTGATACTGGCTCAGTAAAATTAGCCCCAAAGAAAAAATTAAATAAATTCTTGATTAATATATAGAAATTTGAAGAAGGCTCAAGCCAAATTTCGCAAGCGGCCGAATTAATAAAAGAAAAGCAACTAAAGTTTTGCAAACTTTGAATTAAGAAATTTAGAGCAATAAAAGTTATCGACCATCTCCATACTTTTGCCGTTGTCGTAAGCTTGCAAGAGAAATCATATTCTTTTAACTCATCATTAATATCATTCCAGAACCATACCGAAATTGTCATTAAACAAGTTGAAAGATTTGTAATTAACAGAGCATAATTATACTTACCTATTAGAAGCAAAAGACTTATAAAAAATAAAAGGGATATTTTCCAATAAATAGATAGAAGCTTATTAAGAGCTTTATTTCTTTTTTTAATTGACCAGAATGATAATGTAATAGGTATACCAATAAGGAAAATTATTGAGATTTGAAAAGATAGCCAAACTGAAATTTGATTAATAAAGTTCAAAACTTTTTCTTTTTAGATACATAATAATTAAACATCAAACTGTTACTTCTTAGCTTACAATTGTAATCTTATGAATAATATAAATCTTTGCATTATTGACAAGAAATAACTTATTATTTTCATGAGACAGCATGTAAATCCTCTTAGTAAAAATTTTGATGAAATTGAGAGAATTCCCCCTTTCATCGAAATGTTTAATGATTCTAAATTGAATCTTCATTTGGATATAGGGTGTGCTTCTGGTGACTATTTATTCGAACTAGCTTTAGAAAATACCAATTGGAATTATATAGGGATTGAAATCCGTGAAAGATTAGTGAAAAAAGCTAAATTAAAAGTGCAAGACAAAAAAATCAAGAATTTATATTTTGCATTTGGTAATGCTTATAATATTTTAAATAATTTCAACAACAAATTTATACTCAAAAATGTTAAAAGTATTTCCTTTAATTTTCCAGATCCATGGTTTAAAAAAAGACATTATAAAAGGCGTCTAATTCAGCCAGAGTTTATAAATATTCTCTCAAAATTAATGCAAAAAGGCTCTCTAATTTTTATTAAAACCGATGTAAAAGATTTATTCGAGAATATGGATTGCACGATATTAGGTAATATTAATTTTCAAAAAATAGATGATAGATATTTTAATAATTTGGAAAGTTTTAATCCAAATAAAGTTCAAACTAATAGAGAAAAATATGCTGTTTCTAATGAACTTTCTATTTTTAAAAGAATTTATATAAAAATTTGATCAATAATTAATACAGTATTTTATTGATTTCTGAATTAAGCCTAAATGTTATTTCGCTAGATAAAGAATTAACCTTTTCAATATTTTCTGCTTCTACAAGCACTCTCATTAAAGGTTCTGTTCCACTAGGCCTTATAAAAATTCTGCAACTATCCGAGTAACTTTCCTTGAAATTATATATAGTTTGATTAACAAGGCTTTTGGATTTTTGGCTCGCTTTATCAATTTTATAAGCTAAATTTATGTTAGTTAATTTCTGAGGGAAAGGTTTAAAACTACTTTTAAGCCAATCATTCAAGGAAATTTTTTTCTCTTTGCAGTATTTTGAAATTTGAAGTGCAGTTAATATTCCATCTCCAGAAAAGTTGTTAATTTTTGAAAGTATGTGACCAGACTGTTCACCTCCTAAAATTGCCTTTTTTTTCTTGATTGCCTCATAAACGAATTTATCTCCAACATTAGTTCTATATAAAATGCCGCCAATTTTATTCCAATCCTTTTCAAAACCTAAATTTGCCATTTGAGTTGAGATTAGTAAATTATTTGTGAGGGTCTTTTGTTCCAAAAGTTCTCTACCCCATAAAAATAGGATATGATCTCCGTCCAATACATTCCCATGGGAATCTATGCCAATTACTCTATCAGCATCTCCATCGAAGCTAAATCCCATATCTGCAGCATTATCTTTTAAAGCTTTTTTAATGGTTCGAGGTGAGTTGAACCACAATTCATATTTATTTTTGAACCATTTTTAGAGTTATTTATAACTTTCACATCAGCGCCAAGATTTTGAAAAACTTTTTTTGCGCAGATTGTTGCTGATCCGTGGCAAGCATCTAATATTATTTTCATGCCGCTTAAGTTTTCGTCCCCCATTGTTTGGATTAGGCCATGTATATAAATATTGATGAGCTCTTTATTTGTTTCAAAAGAAATCTCTTTTGTAGGAACTGATCTAATTTCAATTGATTCTTCAATTAATTTCTGAATTTTATTTTCAAATTTCTTGGTAATTTTTTTACCATTATGATCAAAGATTTTAACGCCATTATATTCGGGAGGATTATGACTGGCAGATATCATAATCCCACTACTTAAGTTCTCATTTTTGATTAAAAAAGGGATAGCTGGGGTAGGGCAGATTCCAAGATTTATAAATTTTTTACCACTTGCGTTTATACCTGTTGCTATAGCCTGTTGCAGAATATCTCCACTAATTCTGGTATCTTTGCCAATTAATATAGGATCATTGTTGTTTAAAGTTAACCCTAGAGCGTAACCAACCTTATATGCTAATGAATATGTTATTTCTTTATTAAATACTCCTCTTATTCCATCAGTTCCAAAGATTGGTTGCATAATTATATTTTAGGAACTTGTCATATTTCCCATATTATTCATTAATTACTCTATCAGTTGATTAAAAGGTAAAAGATTAATCTTCTCTTTATTTGTCTAAATTATTTATTATATAAAAGACATTATGTTTTCAATATGCAATCTGAAAGTAGAGATCAACTTTTAAATAAAAACTTAAAGGTAATAATAGTTTTGTTAATATCAGTTTTTTTGACTTTTTTATTTTTATTTAGAAATCTTTTCTTTCAATCAAATTTTCTTCTTAGAAGTTTCGGAGAATTATCTGTTGATCCTCAAATAGCTTTTAAAAATAATAAGCCTACTTTTCTAGAATTTTATGCTGAGTGGTGTGAAGTTTGTAAAGAAATGGCTCCTAAAATATCTGTCTTAAAAAATGAATATGAAAAAGATATTAATTTTGTTTTTTTAAATGTTGATAATCAAAAATGGGACAATTATTTGAGAAAATTTAACGTAAATGGGATTCCTCAAGTTAATCTATTTGATGGAAAAGGTAATTTAATATCTACTTTTATTGGTAAACAACAAGAAACAACAATAAGAGATTCTATTGATCAGCTAGATATCAAAGCAAAATTTTACGAAGGAAATTTTAATGCTGAATTTTCACCAATAAAAGAAAACAAAAATTATGCAGTTAATCCTCGAAGTCATGGGTAAGTTTTACCAATCAAGAGATTTTGCTACAACAGGAAAACTTTTTTTAAAAATAGATTTGCAATTTTGAGCAATAGATTTGTGTTCTTCTTGAGTACCGTGAGCTGATCTCAAATTAATGTAATGTATCCATGATCTACATGATCCAGACATATAAATTCTCGTTGGTGTTGCTAATGGTAAAACAAATCTCGCACATTCTTTAGCTACTCCTTCAGCAAGTAATTCTTCGTATAATTCTGAAGCAGCTTTAAAATGGGAAGCAATTTTTGCATTGAATCTTTTTTTTAACTCATCCTGCAGATCTGGAATAGAATTTTGCCTGTTTTTAAAATCTTGTCTTCTCAATGCTGGTACAGGTATATTACCTAATTGTGAACTATCGGCATATCTCTGAGAAAATTCTTGGAAGGTAAACGATCTATGTCTTAAGATTTGAGCTGCAATCCCTCTGTTGGTTTCTATTTGCAATGTCATAAATGCCTGTTCAAACACACTCCAATGTTCATGTTTTATGCAATAACTCAATAATTTTGAATAATCTTCATTTTTTTGGTTGTTTGGATTACTTACTCTCGCAATGTAAGCCATTGTTTTTTCTGCGTCAGGAGTTAGCGAAATCAGTTCAACTTTACTCATTTTAGATCTTTGCTAGAGTTACCTTTTCTGGTTGATTTTGATATTTACCTCTTCTATCTTCATATGTTGTGGAACAAGGGTCACCTTCAAAAAATAGCAGTTGACAGATACCCTCATTAGCATAAATTCTGCAATCTGCACCTGAACTATTACTAAACTCTAAAGTTAGGTGGCCTTCCCATCCTGCTTCTGCAGGGGTTGTATTAACTATTATTCCTAGCCTGGCGTAAGTACTTTTGCCGATACAAATTACGGTTATATTTTCTGGTACTTTCATCTTTTCTAGAGCTACCCCTAAACCATAGGAGTGAGCGGGAAGAATAAAAAAGTCTCCATCATCATCATGATGAAGAGCGGTTTTTTCTAAATTATTAGGATTAAACTTTTTGGGATTCATTACAGTACCAGGGACATGTCTAAAAATTAGGAATTCTTTTGATGAAAGTCTTAAATCATACCCATAAGAGGAACATCCATAACTCAAAACTGGCTTTTGTTGATTTTCAGGCTCAAGATGCCTCACCAGATTTGACTGAAAGGGGTTTATCATTCCTTCTGATGCTTTTTGATTTATCCAGAGATCATTTTTAAGCATTGTTTTATAAGCGTAGTTCGGTAATTTGGTTGGCCATCAATAATAAATCTTTAGGAATATCTGTACCAGTAAGGATTACATCTCCTGAAATAAATCGTTTTTC
>CACAQP010000020.1 GCA_902534685.1 uncultured Prochlorococcus sp. | reverse complement strand
TAGAAAAAAAGAAGGCAAATCACCCTCTAATAGATGGATACAACTTGCAACAGTCAGCGAAGAAAATGAGCCAAGATTAAGAACAGTTGTTTTCAGAGGATGGCATAAAACTAGTTCAATGATTATTTTTACAGATAGAAGAAGTGAAAAAATTGGGCATTTAAAATCTAACCCTAATGCAGAAATATTATGGTTCTTTTTGAAAACCAAATCACAATATAGATTCAAAGGAAAAATACATGAATTAAGTGATAACAAAAATTATTGGGATTTATTATCAGAAAAATCAAAATCTTCTTGGTTTTGGGGATCTCCTGGAGAGAAAATAAATCCAGAAGTCCAATCTACTTATGAAATATTATCCAATCTACCCAAGTCAGAAAATTTTGTAGTTCTAAATTTTGAAATCGATTCAGTAGATCTTCTTAAATTAGAACAGCCTGTTCATAAACGATATCTTTGGGAAAAGATTAGAAAATGGGAAAAAGTTGAAATTAATCCTTAAATATTTCTAAATTGTATATTTAGGTTGAAAAACATTTAGTGATCAGTCAGTTTAAAAAAAGAAGTATTGTTCATATGAATTTCTCAGAAATTCCAGAAAACCCTTTCATTTTTTTATCTTGGGTAACTGCTATAGGGCTATTTATAAGTCTCTCTGAAGCAACAATTAAGATAAAACTTGAGAAGAGAAACAGTTATCGAAAAAGGTTAGAGCTAATAAATAGTCTTTATCCAAAAAAGTTAGCTTGAAGTATCTGAGAGTATGTTCGCTTGCAAAAATTGAAATAAGCCTCCTTTACTTGTTTCTTCTTTAATTTCGACTTCTTTAGAATTTTTTGAATTTTTTGAAGAAATAATTTCCTCTTCATCCTCTGATTTCAAAATTCTGATAATGACTTCATCTAATGAGAAATTGCCAGGCCCTGTTAATGCAATTGAAGTTGCAGAAGCGAAATATAAAAGTAAAAGCTCTAGTAAGAAAATATTAAAACCTGAAGTAAGAAGTGCATGATATATGGCGACAGAAATTGTTCCCACAATTGCCAAAGCTCCGAATCTTGTAGCTAAGCCGATTATTAGTAACCAACTACCACCTATTTCAGAGAATGCCGCTATGTATGATAAAAAAATTGGGAAAGGGAGATGTAAAGGCCTGACAAAAGCATCAGCGAAGTTTTCAATATTTGCTAATTTCTCATAACCATGATGAATAAGAACAGTTCCGGTTATAACTCTAAGGATTAATAAAGCAGTATCTTTGCTAAACGACTTTGTAAGAATTGTTGAGAGCACTATAAAAAAATTATCCTTAAGTAAAAATAACTAGTCACAGTATCCATCGTGGATTAAACAGCAAAAGTCGCACCTAATTAAGTATTTATACCTAGTACTTTATGAGTGCTCTAATGAATTCTTTTTCTGATTAGGAATTTAATTAAGTTAAGTAAGTTAAAAATTATTTTTTTTAATAATTTTCTAATATTTTTTGATTAATTTTAGGAATATTTTCTTTAAATTTGAAAAAACCTTTTTTGGCGAATTTCCAAGCAAATAAATCTTCATTTCTAACAAGGTTAAAAATTTTTTTATTGTGTATATTTTTAAATTCAGTAATGAAATCATAATTTTCTCCCACTCCTGGATAAATAATATCTATTTCGTTAGTATTTTTAAAAGTAATTTCCAGTAAATTTGGAGGAATCTGTTCAACATTATCAAATTGCTCTACAAATTCGGAGACCAAATCTTGTTTAAATTTCAAAACAGATTCAGATAATTTGATTTGTCTTTGTTCATTCTTTAAAAGGATAATAAATACTTTTTTATAGCTTGGAAGTAAATTTTTAAAGGTTCTGAGGTGTAGATCATTTTCAAACATAATCAGATTATTTGATTTAGGATCCATATCATTTTTATAAATCTCATCTTCTAATGGTATTTGATTAGATTCTTCAAGAAAAATTTGTTGATTACTTATTTTTTCTGGATTAAATCTATTATTTGAAAATTTTTTGAGGTTTGATGATGAAAAAAGATATTGCTTTCCCTTCGTTTGCAATCCTCCGACCCATCTCCAGCTAAGGAGATTAGATGCAGCATCACCATCAAAAAGATATTTAAAGAAAAACTTTGCTCCCAATTGCCATGGGAGGCCTAAATTAAATATCCAAGTACTCGCAAACCACATTCTTGTATGGTTATGCAAATAGTTGTACTGCTTTAATTCATGGACCCAAGAATTAAAAAAATCTATTTCTGTATTTCCATTTATTGCACTTTCATATAGCTCATAATCAAAATCGAGATTGTTTTCTGAAATAAAATTTCGCCAAACTTTAGGTCTATTTTCCATCCACCCTTTCCAGTAAACTCTCCAAAATATTTCTTCGACAAATTTGGTTGAATTTTTGATTTTGTACTTACTCTTAATATCATGAATCAGATCATATTCCGATAATATTCTATGAGAAATGAAAGGTGATAATTTTGAAACTGAACTTTCGTTATTTGGTCCAAAATCAAAATTTCTTAATTTTGCATAATCATTAATTTTATATTTCGCAAAATTTTCCCAAGTATTTTGGGCTTTTAATAAAAATGACATTTTCTAATAACTTTATAAAATTTTTTTTTGTATTGATAGAAATTTCACAAATTTGCCTGCAAATTAATCCTTAAAATTTTCTATTTCACTTTAAAATAAATACGTTTGACTGAAGTATTTAATTAAAACTCCTCATCCGTATATTTTGTACTCTTAATTAGCTCTCTGCGTAGCTAGATATTTAGTGTTCATTTACTTTTTAAATCTAATTTTAATTTTCAAATCATTATTTAAATGATTTTTTCTAAAAGGTTTTTAAATATTTATCAAAATTATTTTGAATAATTTATTAGTGAGAGATGTTAAGTATCTTGATGAACAATACAGAATGGGTGAAGGCATAATTTCGAATGATGAATTTAAGCAATTTGCAAAGCACTTTATTCCTGTTGATACAAAGCCTAACTACTTTAATTAAAAAAAATAATAAACTTTTGCCAAAATTAGCTAAAGAAAACTACAAGGTATTTTTGGAAAGTTTGAACAAAAACAAGATTAAGCATTCAACCAAAAATTGATGGCTGTGCTATTGCAATTAGATATATAGATGGCAATTTTAATAAAGCTATTACAAAAAAAGGATTTGATTTTTCAAGCGAAATTAAATAAATTAAAAATGTCCCCGATTGTATTCCTATCAAACGAGATTTTCAAATTAGAGGTGAACTATATGCTACAAACCAAGTTGCCGGCATTTCCCATAGAATTGCAAGAAAATGCCTCAATAATAAGCAAGGGATTGGAGAAAGTCTCAACTTTTGCTGTTTCCAAATACTTAATGGAAGACTTAATCAATACGAAACCCTTAACTATCTTAAAAAATGTGGCTTCAGCACCCCTGACAGTTACTTCAAAAATCATACAAGCGAAATCCAAATACATAAAAAAAATTGGTTAGAGAGCAAAATATTTGCAAAGTATCCAACTTATGCGATAGTTATTAAAATAATCAGTAGGAAATTACAGTTACTTAGAGAGAAAGTCCATCTCAAAATAACGAATGGCAAAATGTAATTGGAAATAATATTAAATAGTACCTTTAAAAAGAGCTCACGATACTGACTTCCAGTATTTACAGTGGAATAATAAATAATTAAATTTTGGTTAAATTCCAAAGCAATTTGCAGGATTACTAAATGATTGCCACTATTTCAAGGCCTAAAATCTCTAATTGGCGAACATCTAATATTCCAAACCTTACAGGCAAAACTGCTCTAATTACTGGGGCCAATAGTGGTCTTGGATATTACACTGCAAAGGCCCTAGCAGAAAAAAATGCTCATGTAGTTATAGCTTGTAGATCGCTTGAAAAAGCTAACCAAACTATTAAAAAACTTAAAGTTCTTAATCCTGCAGGAATATTTACACCTTTAGAATTAGATTTGTCAGATTTAAAAAATATTGTTGAAGTTCAGTCCAAAATATTTGATAATTTTGAAAATTTGGATTTACTAATCAATAATGCAGGCATTATGCATCCGCCTAAAACTCTTAGTGCTCAGGGATATGAAATACAATTTGCAGTTAATCATCTAGCTCACATGCTTTTGACCCTAAAGCTTCTTCCAATTATTGAAAAAAAAGAAGAATCTAGAATAGTGACGGTTACTTCCGGAGCACAATTTTTTGGAAAAGTTGGTTGGAAAAATCTGAAAGCCGAGAACTATTACAACAAATGGGAATCTTACTCCAATAGCAAATTGGCAAATGTAATGTTTGCTTTCGAACTAAATGAGAACTTAAAGCACAAAAATATACTTTCTTTAGCTGCTCACCCAGGGATTGCAAAAACAAATCTCTTTACTGCTCAAAAACCTAACCCAAGTCCATTAGAAACATTCTCCTTGGAATTATTTAGCCCTATTTTTCAAACTGCTGAGATGGGCGCTTTACCTCAACTTTTTGCAGCTACTTCACCAGATGCAAAAGGCGGTGATCATTATGGTCCTAGATTTAATTTCAGAGGTTATCCAAAACTATCCCCTACTTCTCCTTTCGCCCTGAATAAAAAAGAAAGAAAAAATTTATGGGAAAAAAGCCTTGAAATCCTTAATAATTTCTTATAAATTTTTCATTTTTACTAACTTTAGAAAATACTTCAAGATATGTAATTCACTCTCTGAGAGTTTCATAAATTCTGTTAAGGCATCATAATTTTTTTCATCAATTTTTTTTGACAATTTAATAAAACTATCATGGTTTTCATTAACAAAGCGCTCAGCAATCTGAGAAGGAGTTAAACCCTGTTCAATTAATTCACCTGGAGCATTTTTCTCCCACTTTTCATAAAACCAAGAGAACCAATATTTTGCAGTATTATCTTCCATTAATTAACTTTTCTTTGGCGAATACTATAAATACTGAAGAAAGATCTCATGATTGAATTACCCCTTAAACACAATTAATATAAATGCAATTATAAATTTAATGATAGATAATCATTCAAGTAAAAGAAATATTAATCTCGTAATAGGATTAGGTAAATCTGGATTTTGGGCTGCCAAGTATTTGAGAAGCATCAATAAGAGTGTAATTGTTTGGGAAAGTAATGATGGGATAGAATTCTTAGAAAGAAAAACAGAATTAGAAGAGCTTAATATACTAGTTTCTCTGAATAAAGAGTTTCTATTTGAAGAAATTCAACCTTTTGTGAAAGAGATCGAATCTGTTGTTGTAAGTCCATCAATACCTTATGACCATATAACTATTATTGAATTAAAAAAAAAGGGAATTAAAGTAATTGGAGAAATTAATGTTGCATGGGAAATTTTAAAAGACACAAATTGGATAGGTATTACTGGCACTAATGGCAAGACTACTGTTACTCATCTACTAAGCCATATACTCTGCGATACTGGATTATATGCTCCTTTTGCAGGGAATATTGGTACGCCTTTATGTAAATATGCTCACTCCAAAAAACATGAAAAAATTGATTGGGTTGTAGCTGAATTAAGCAGTTATCAAATAGAAATATCTCCAGAAGTAAAACCTAATATTGGAATATGGACAACCTTCACAGAAGATCATCTTGAAAGACATAAAACACTTCGAAACTATTTCAAAATAAAAAAAAGCCTGCTAGAAAAATCAGATTTTAGAATTTATAATTATGACGATAAAAGCCTTAGAAATCACTATAATTCACTATCTAAAGGAGTTTGGATAACAACTAGTTTCGACAAATCAAATTTTATTCAATGTGATTATTGGATAGATGATCAAGCATACATTGTTGAGAGAGGGAAGAGACTATTCAAACTTGAACATTTTTCTTTAAAAGGAATGCATAATCTTCAAAATCTTTTATTGGTAATAGCAGCAGCGAGAAAAGTTGGATTATCTGGAAAGAAGATTAAAGATTCTTTATCTAATTACAAACAATTACCCCATAGGATGGAAACAATTTATAAAAATAATGATCTGGAAATAATTAATGATAGTAAAGCTACAAATTTTGATTCGTCTATCGCAGGAATAAGTTCAATTGAAGGTGAAATAATAATTATTGCTGGGGGTAGATTAAAAGGCACTGAACATAGTGAATGGATAAAAGTTTTAAAGAAAAAAGTTAAATGTGTTTTCCTTTTTGGAGAAAGCTCAAAAGTTCTAAAGATGGCGCTTATTAATGAAGGATTTAAAAAAAATATTTTTGAATTTTCAGAACTCAAAGAGCTTATAAATTTCGTTTTTCATTATTTACAAAATAATAGGGTTGGAACATTATTATTCTCACCATCATGCTCTAGTTTTGATCAATTTAAAAATTATGAAGAGCGTGGAGATTATTTCAAGAAACTAATAAGTGAAAAATTAAAGGTTAATAAATCCATTTTTTGTTCAAATATCATTTCGTAATTTTCAGGTCGGTCATCACAACCGTTTACCCTCTAGCAAATATTCACTAAATTAGTTAAATTTTGACTATAAATTAACTACTAGCAATGAGTGAATCTAACAATTTACCTCAAGAAATAAGTCATAAAAAACTAATTTACTTGATGCTTAAGGCACAAAAAGATGCTCATTTTTCTGATGAATTAGCAGAAATAGAAAGTCCCGAAAAAAGAGAATTTGAAGAGTTAATAAACAATTGGGAAGATTTAACTAAGAAGGTAGTTAATGAGTTATCAAAAAGAAAAGAGAATTTACTAAAAGATAAATCACCCAATTCTTTAATTGCACTTGGTGCTATGGAAGTTCACCTTAATATGGCTTTGCAAGCCTTAAATGTATTTAATAAAGGAGTTGATGGCTAAAATAACAGATAAATTATAAGGAAGGCATCGAAAATAAGAGAAAATCTAAGTCTTTTTCAGTATCTATAGAGACATCATCATAACAATTAACTTCAAAACCCAAGCCATCTCCAGATTCGAGTAATATATTTGAATTAGAGTCTTTACTTTTTAATAAAAGATTACCTTCTATTATTTGTATCCAATTATATTTATCGATTTTTAATGGCAATTTTTTTTCTTTAATTGGCTCATATTTACAACGCCATAAAGAGATACTTTGATTTAGAAAAAGCTTATTATTTTTACCGTCTTTGTAATTAAAAATAAGATTGTCCCACAACTTTTCATTTAATGAAATTTGATCATATCGAGGTTTGATATTTTCTTTTTGAGGATATATCCAAATCTGGAACAACTTACAGTTCTCATTTTCTTCATTCTTCTCGCTATGAGAGATTCCAGTACCTGCAGACATAACTTGTACTTCATCTTTGTGAATTTTTCCAAGATTGTTTAAAGAGTCTCTATGAGTTATTGCTCCTTTTGTTACGACAGTAATTATTTCCATATTTGCATGAGAATGTGTATTAAATCCTGCATTAGGAGAAATAATATCTTCGTTTATAACTCTAATTTTCCCAAAATTATCCCATTTTGGATCTCTATGCTCTGCGAAAGAAAATGAATGCATCGAAATTAGCCATTCTCTTGTCGATCTAAATCTTTCGTGCGATTTCCTTATTTTAATTATTTTCAAAGACATAAATACTAAGAAATAAAAATGGTTTATTTGTATAAATTAAATATTTTTAAAAATTGTAAATTATGAATAAGTGAAATTACTTTTTATTTATTTGTTGATTTTACTTTGTGCTTTATTTGCTTTAGTAATTATTTTTTTTGCTTCTTCTCTTGTAGAACATTTTTCTGCTGCAACATTCAAGTTTTTTAGTTTATTTAATTGCTTTGAAATTTTCATATTAGTTTGGCTTAACAAATAGAAATTAACACATATTTAATGGAATAGCTAAAGATACTAGTTTGCATTTGAGCCTTACTACCTAAAAATATGATTGGAGGATGGAATTATCAGAACAATATAGAGGGTGTATTGGATTATCTTTGATTGTTTTCTTAATTAAAAGCGGTCCAAGAGGATTATCAAAATTATTTTTCCTAATTGAGTTATATTGCATTATTTTTTTTGATATTCTTTTATTTCTATTTAGAAATTTACCTTTGTTACCCCAACCTAACCATAAATCACAATTTTTACTTTCAGACCAGTGTTTTAAGTTTTTATGAATATGATTATTGTTTAGATACCCCACAGGGTTTTTATGTTTAAAAAGCTTTTCTGGTTTGCTTGAAATAAGAGCAAATAGATTTATTAATTTTACTTTGCCGTAATTATTGTTTTTCGAAATTTTAATTATCTTTTTTGTTGTGTTGTCCAAGAAAACCTCATCCGATAATGAGGGATTTAAACCAATAAAGATAATTTCTTTTTTAGATTTAGAAATCTTATAATTTAAACTCCATCTATATAGTTTGTTAGCACTTATTAAACAATTTCTTTCTAGAAATAAATTATTCAACCTAAACCTACACCTCTAGCCATGAGAGTGGCAAACAAAGGTATTGTTGCAAAGCCCACTAATTCAGTAGTAATGATTAGTCTGAACCTCTTAACTAGATTTTCAGATATTTCAGGTAATTTATTCTTACTTAATGGAATGGCCCATAAGATATAGGTTGTCGTTGGATATAGAGAAAGTAATCCCACCAGAATGTAAAGAGAAACTTTTATCCAAAAAACAGGATTAGTTGTATAAAAATCACCTCCTTGACCAAAATACTTAACACGCAAAATCCCAGTAACCAATATTGCAACTCCTGCCAAACCATAAACCACATCTGCAATTATCATTGAAATCGTCTCATTTCTATTAAGACCTACTTTGAGAGTCAATCTTTCAAATAAAAGAGAACCGAAACACAATATAATTCCTAAATAATGAACATATGCTACTAATGCACTTTTAGCAATTTCACCTGTTAATAAAGTTCCCAATAACATTTTCTAGTAAAATTTATATAATACTAACCACCAAATAAAGAATTTGTTTAAAAATAGACTCAACAATAAAAAGCAAGTTTTTGATTTTAGGACTCTAAAAATCTTTTTTGACCATCTTCAAAAAAATCCTTTTTATTCCAAACTTCGATTACATCTGGGAAATGTTTTTCCATACAATTATCACAAACCCCATGACTGAATCTAATATCACTAATTTTCGAAAGATATTTTTCTAAATGCATCCAATCGCCCTCATTATTTTTCACTTCTCTGCAATATGAACATACAGATAAAATCCCTTCCTGTTTATGCAAATTTGATAAAGCATCTAGCAAATTTAATGACTTTTTTCTAAGCTCTAAAAATGAAACTATTTGCTTTGATAATAATTCCATAATATTAAATTGTTGTGTAGTTAGATTTCCTGGCTTTCTGTCTATTACACAAAGGGTTCCAAGCTTATTACCATCACTATTTCTAAGAGGAAAACCTGCATAAAAACGAATCTTTGGATCTCCAGTTACCAATGGATTATTTATAAATCTTTCATCTTGGAAAGCATCATGAATAATTAATGGACTATTTTCTTTTATTGCATATGTACAAAAAGACCAATCTCTTCTAGTTTCTGATATTTGAAGTCCTATTTTGGATTTAAACCATTGTTTATCTTTGTCTACCAAAGTCATTAAAGATATAGGCACATTACAGGTTGTAGCAGCAATTTTTGTAATATCGTCATAACATGATTCTGGCTTGGTTCCCAAAATCCTATATTCCGCTAAAGCTTTTAATCTTCTTTCCTCTTCTTTTTTTGATACAAGATTCTGCATTAATCTTCACCAATATTTTAAACTTTAAAATTAAAGTTTCTCCAAAAAACTTTTTCCCTCTAATACTTAATAAAAAAAAGATAAACTTATTGAATTGTTACTTACTGATTTATTACTTATTAATTTTTTATTGATTGATTTAACTTTGAGACTGCCATCCCAGCGATCCATCCACTTGTCCAACAATGTTGAAAATTAAATCCACCAGTGATCCCATCAACATCCAAAACTTCTCCAGAAAAAAATAACCCTGGACAAATTAAGCTCTCCATACTTTTAAAATTAACCTCATTAATTTTTACGCCTCCGGAAGTAACAAATTCCTCTCCAAATGGACCTTTGCCCGAAATTATATATTTATCCCTTATTAGAGTATTTATCATTTTCTCTCTTTCATCCGCCAGTAAATCAGCCCACTTTTTCTCTTTATCAATACCTATTTTCTTTAATAAAAAAATCCATAATCTTTTTGTTAATAGTGGAACAGGTCTACTATTAATAAGATTCACCTTGCCTTTATTTAATCTTAAATAATTAACTTTTTCTTTTAACTCCTTATAACCTAAAGAAGACCATTTAATGATTAGATTAAATTTATATTTTTGGCTATAAAGTTCCCTTGCTGCAATTGATGAAAGTTTTAATACTGCTGGCCCACTAAACCCCCAATGCGTTATTAGTAAATCGCCTCTATTTTGAAAATTCTTATTATTTAATTTAATTTCTATATCTATGCCCTTTATCGATACCCCACTACATTCATCCAAATTTGGTTCTTTTGTAGAAAAAGTAAAAAGCGACGGTACAGGTTTTACAATGGTGTGTCCAAGATTTTGAGCTAATTTATATCCGCTTGGATTACCTCCAGTTGAAAGAATAATATTTTTTGCAGTTACCTTTGCTTTTTTAAGACTAAAAATATTAAATATATTATCTGGAGTTTTTGAAATTTCTTTTACAAAAAATTTTGTTAATATCTCTACGTTTTTTGATAAAGCACTTTTTCTCAAACAATCAATAACATCTGAAGAAGAATTAGATACTGGGAAAACTCTTAGATCTTCCTCAATTTTTAATTTTAACCCTTTTTTCTCAAACCAATCATATACATCTCCAGCAGCAAAACGATTAAATGATTCCAAGAGCTGAATTCCACCTCTGGGGTAATTCTCAACTAGTTCATTCGGTATCCATGTCGCATTAGTGACGTTACATCTTCCCCCTCCACTAATCCTTACTTTCTCCATTAGTTTTGAAGTGCCTTCAAGAATTATTATTTTTTTTACTCCATTTTCAGCAGCAGTTATTGCTGTCATAAAACCAGCTGCACCGCCTCCTACAACTGCTAAATCAAAAGGTTCCAAAAACTCATCATTCAATATGCTTCTATCTGATAATAGCAAGTAGTTATAAAGAAAAATTATTCCAAAAACTATCAAAAAAATAAATAAAAAACTTCATAATAAATAACTGCAATTCACTAATTTTTAAATATCAAAAAAAAATCAACGCAATCGTTATTTTTATGCTTTAACTTAATTAAATGAATCTAATATTTTCTTACGTCAAATATTCTGAGGCCAGTTTTCCTATGACTGGTCAATATACGGCTCTTCTTTTAATAACTTCTATTATTTGGATTTTACTTTGGTTTGGTTACAGACAAAACAAGATAAATGATGAGATCAAGAAAAAAGAAAAAGAAGAAAGAATTAATGCCAAAGTTCAAAGAAGAAAGAAATTAGAAAGTTTATATCCTAGTAATAAAAAAACTGTTTAGAATTAACAAATTATTTTAAGTAAATATGAAAAAAAATAATTTCAAATCACTTATTCAGTACTCACCAGGAATTTTGATTCTAATTTATGTATTCTTTTTAGCATTTACTCAATTTATAAAATAAAATTTCTAAAAAATACTTGTTTTGATTGGAATCCTATCTGCTTTTGGAGCTGCTGCATCTTGGACTTATGCGTGCTTTATTTGGCGCTCACAAACTCAGAAATATAAAACAACAGATATTAATTTAATAAAAAATATTATAGCTTTTTTAGTTTTTACACCTGCCTTTATTAATATTAGTTCTGCAACTGAATTAAAAAATATATTTATCCTATTAGTTAGTGGAATAATAGGTATTGGTTTAGGTGATACTTTCTACCTAAAGTCATTACAAACAATTGGCACAAGAAAAACTTTATCTGTAGAAACTCTTTCTCCGTTATTGGCTGCTTTTTCAGGAAAAATTTTTATTAATGAGGATTTAACAATTAAATCATGGGTTGGGGTAATCATAGTCTCGATTTCGCTATTCATAATTCTCAAAAAAAGGAATGATTTTAAAAATGAAAACTCACCTTTCTCAGAAAAAAATAATTTTAAGATTTTGGCTTTTCCTTTTTTATCAGTTTTATGTGCTGTTCTTGGAGGTCTTTTTTCAAGGATGGTTTTCCTACAAAGTAATTTATCACCTTTCATTACAACTGAGATAAGATTATTAGGTGCAATAATTTTTTTAATAACTTTAAAAGGGTTTAAGATCAATTTTTTCTTAAAAAACATAGAAAAAAAAGAACAAAAAAGATTTTTGCTTTCAATACTTCTTGGAACGAATATAGGAATATTTCTACAACAAATTGTATTTAAAACTCTTCCCATAGGAATAGGTTGGGCATTATTAAGCACATCTCCAGTAATTTCTTTACTTTTCGCTCAGAATGAGGAAAAAGAAATTACCAAAAAAATAATATTTTTTACTTGTTTTTTATTTTTTGGCTTAACACTAATAATTATTTAATCTAAGAGTTAATGTAATAAATACTCATGTTATTAGAAATCAGATTAAATAAAATTATGATGTAAGAACTCAGAAAAATGAAAATTTTAAAGAAAAAAAGACTTGGAACAATGGAGGTTTATTTAATTCTTTTAAGCTGCATTTATCTAGGATTTATAGGTTATAAATCTCTATTAAATATTTTATTTACTTGAGATTAATTAATTTTTTGGAAAGATTTAATCAACTTACCTCCATCTTGATCATCATCATCGTTTGACACGAAAAAAATAAAAAATATCCCGAGAGAAGCTATAGATATTGAAATTGACAATACAGAAAGTTCGTTCATAAATTTTTATTTTTTTTATGATAAACCAAAAAAAATAAAACAAAGTAAACAAATACACATTCTTGCAAATATAAATTTACTTTATTTGTAAAATAAAAAAAATATACGAACTATTTCGTGAAAGTTATAATCACTTCCCCATGTAATGCAAGCACAATCATTCAGTATGGAATAAAAAGTTGGTCGATTTGGGAATGTGAGCCAAGCAAATTTAAATGGAATTACGATGAAAAGGAAATTTGCTTAATTATTGAAGGCCAAGCAAAAATAAGTACTCAAAACGGTGACATTTTTTTTATAAAAGCTGGAGATCTAGTTGAGTTTCCTGCTGGACTTTACTGCGAATGGGAAATAACCAAAAGTATTAAAAAACATTACCGATTGGGCCGCTAGATTTAAGAAAAAAGATTTTTTCTTTCTTTACTGCTAAGTCAATGCAGATAAAATATGTTTAATAAATCATTTTCAAAAGGGGAGCTAATATTATGCCTTTTACTGATCAAGAATATTTTGAGGTTATCGAAAAAAACGAAATAGTAAAAAAGGCCTTTGAAAATATTAAGCAAATTTGCATTGATTTACAAAAACAAACAAATTGTCCTGAAGAGGACCTAAAAGATTTTCTTGAGTTTATTTCTAAGCAATGGAACAAGTAATAATTAACAAGCTTTTTAAGAATACTAGATTTAAAATCTCAATTTAGTTTTCTGAATGAAAAGGTTCTAATCTAATTCCTTTTTTAGTTTTGTATTGATAATGGAAGTTCCCTAAGTAGCAGAAACGAAGAAAAAGAAGCCTACAATTCCTGATACATCAAATATCGCAGCCAAAGAATCAAAAGTGAAAGAAAACATAGAATTTATAAAATCAAGATAAATAATAGTTTTTGAATCAAAATAGTACAATTATTGTTAATTATAAAAAAAATACGCGATTCATTATGTCATTATAAGTTTATAAGTAGGTTCAAGGAAATTATTATTCAAATTCATATTGAAGTATAAAAATATCAATAAATAGTAAAGATTTATTCGTGCGACAGAGAAAAGTTTAAAAAATATTTACAGAAATACTGAATAACACTTCCCGGAAGATCCACAATTGTTGTTTCTTTAGATTAGTATCAACCAATGACAGAATTTTACTCAGCTTCTTCAGCAGTAAGTCCTTTTACAGCGATATTATGGTGTCTTTACCCAATAGCTGTACTTGTAATCATTGAGTTACTCCTTGGAGGTGGATTTGATGATGATAACGATGACCAAGATGGGGGAATGCTTATACCTGCTTACTCTAGATCTGAAGTTTGAAATTTTTTTGATTTTAAATTACAATCTTTGAAAAAATTTTCAGTAAATTGTTCAACAATATTGATACTACTCATATTTCCCTAATAATTCTTACCATTCTTATTATTTCTTCTCTGTCTTTGCTTGTCTTGAGAACCCTCAAAGAAGGTAGAAAAGCTCTAACAGAAATGAATAAGGATAGATCCTAAATCACACAAAAGATATTTAAAAATAGTGAATTTTCATTGGATTTATTAAATTCTTAGATTTTGTAAGCTTTACTAACTAAAAAATATATTCATAGTATTCAAAACTTTTCCATATGAAAGTTTGGGAAAATCATAAAAAACTTAAATAAATATTAGAATTTATAGGATTGCTGAATTAAAATACCAATCCATTGATATCCCTTTTTTAAAGGACTTCTCTTTGTAATTACTTTTATAAAAAAAACATGCATCTAAATTCTTTACTTTATATTTGTTTCATATCTTTATTCATTTATATTATGGCGCTATTTTGGAGAGACTTACCAAATCAAAAAAATTAAATAAATAAATAATATTAAATTTATTGCTTATCAAAATAAATTGAGTTATTAATTTAATATTGGATTAAATTTTTTTATATAAATGCTGAAAGAATCTTCAAATAACAATAACAAAAATATATTCTCGGAGACTGCAAGTATTGCAAAAGATAAGATGATTTGCAAAGACGGATTCTGTTCATTACCAAATCAAGATGAGATCCCAAAACAAGATTCAAATGATATGAATTTATTTGATCCTATTTAGTAAATAAAAAACATTTTGATAAATTGAAGATTAAATTGATAGTGTTAAATTCTTTGATTTTTTAATTTATGCTTAATGACTTTTTAAATGCATATAAGGAGTTTTGGATTAAAGCTACAGAATTCAAAGGATTCACATCTCGATCGGACTGGTGGTTAGTTCAATTAGCTAATCTTATAATTTCTTTCCTAACTATCCCAATATTTTTAAAAACGTTTGGTTTCAATGCTTATGGCATAGTTTGTATCATTCCTCAACTAGCTATTGATATAAGAAGAATCAGAGACTTTGGAAAAGATTGGAAATGGATCTTTATTAATCTAATACCCATCTTCGGATGGATCTTGTGGTTCATTTGGTTAGGCTTTGGTAAGACAGGTAATGGGAAAAATAAACTTATATAGAAATTAACTCTTTATTTTTTTCTTTTTTTAAAATCTACATATCTTATCCTATTTCTTAAATTTATTTGTTTTTCAATAATCCTAAATACATGCATCTCGCATTCGGTTAATTTAAGAAACTGATCGAGTGTATCTTTATCTTCTTCATCAAAATCTTCGAAAACTTCTGAAAAAGCAATACTATTTCTAGAAATAAAATCCTCTGCAACCTCTCGTGGATTCTTTCCTGATTCAAAATCCTGAAAAGCTTCATAAGAATTAAGTTCTCTCGTTAACCATTTAAACCATGGTTCATTTTTATTATGTTTTTTATTTGTGATTTTCTTCATGAAAAGTTTTTACTAGTTTAATCATTATTAATTATTCATTCGTTGACAGCTGTAAAATTACTTATTTTCAAATTAAATTAAAAATAAACCTAAGTATTTTTTACAAAATAACTAGGAAATTAATCATAAAACTTCCTAAATAATAAGTATTTATTACCCATTATTTTGTCTATAGGATAGCTAGCATTAGTTTTTATTAAAGAACATTGTCAATCCCATTTTATGACTTTCCTTCATCTCCAATTTTAATAATTGGTGCACTTGGTATTGCAGTAGCAATAGCAGTTTTTTTTGTCTCTTACCAAAAATATTTCAATTCTCCTTTGAATAAAGAGCTTGCAAAAAAGAAAAAAGCCTTAATTAAGGAACAAAAAGAATTAAATGAAAGATTAGAAAAAATAGAAAGAGATTTAAAAAATTTATAAAAAATTTCTCTTAATAGGGATGACTTAATGATCTCGAATTCAAGACCTTAATTTTTTAAACAGGAATTTTGGTCTATAAGTGGTTATGGATAAAGATCATCTTATTGATTTAATTTCTAATAGTCTTCTTTACGAGAGTAAAAATTCTGACTCTACTAAGAATCTTAGTGACTTCAAAAATTACTTAGAGAGATTAAATTTAGACCAATTGAGAACTATGTCTAAAGAATTTATTCTTTAGTATGATTTTTAAAATATTTTATTGTTTATTAAATAATCAATACTTTTTAAAAATTGTTAATATCAAGAAAATAAGAGAATATGCTTAAAGTGAATAGAGGTGCATTTTTAATAAAGCCATTTCTAAAAAGAAATAATCTTAGAGCTTCTTATCAAATTATTTCTACCATCTTACCGATAATCGCAATTTGGTTATTCATCCACTACATCATAAATCAACCTTTTTCATTATTGATTAAAGGGTTTCTATTAATACCTTCGATAGTTCTATTAACTCTATTCTCTTCTCGAACATTCTCATTAATGCACGATTGCGGTCATAATTCTCTTTTTGCAAAACGGAAATTAAACCGCTTCTTTGGATTTTTACTTGGCTTGGTTAATGGTATTCCACAAAAGTCATGGTCGATTGATCATGCATTTCATCATAGAAATAATGGAAATTGGGAAATTTACAAAGGGCCGGTAGATGTTTTAAGTCTTGAAGATTATGAATCCCTTACAAAAAAAGAGCAGATATTTTATAAAGTAAGTCGAAACTGGATGATGCTTTTCCCTGGCGGTTTTTTCTACTTAGTTTTAAAACCCAGATTAGGACTTGTTATTATTATTTTTAATTTAATTAAAGATATATTGAAAGAGACTTTTATCAAAATAAAAAACAGACAAATTTCTCAACTTCTAGCTATTAATTCAAGAGTCAAACCACCTTTTTCTGATTATGGAGATAATTTCGATGAACTAAGTGAATTAATAATCAATAACATGGTAGTAATAATAGGATGGATTTTTATGTGTAAATGGTTGGGATTAGTTTTTTTCTTATCATTTTATTCCATTGTATTAACACTATCAGCAGCAATTTTAATATGTGTTTTTTTCGTACAGCATAACTATGAGAATGCTTATGCTAAAAATACAAAAAATTGGGATCTCATTGATGGAGCTATTTTAGGTAGTAGCAATTTAGATATTCCTAATTGGCTAAATTGGTTTTTAGCAGACATATCTTTCCACAGTATTCATCATCTCTCTGAGAGAATACCAAATTACAACTTAAGAGCTTGTCATAAAGCAAACATTAATTTGCTCCAACAATCAAAGTTCTTAAAATTAAGCGATTTTTCAAACTGCTTCAAATATATTATTTGGGATAATAAAAATGAAAAATTAATTCCCATAAGTTGATACCTAATTCAATCGTCTTCTCAATTTTCTTTTTAGAGGAATACTGCTATATGCATGAGTACCGATAGATGGAGGCAAATCATTCTTTAAAGGATGCATAAATGCATTTGCCATACTCTCTAACATTTTAGAAAGCCAATTAATTACTGATTTCATTTGAAAATCTAAAAGTATACTTTTTAATCATCTAACTAAATTACTGAAAAGTAAATCAGTCTTTATGCTGATTTTTCATGAGATTGCCTTTTAAATTAAATATTAAATAATCAAAATTAATGTTTCATTAATCTTTTAAATGATAAATATTACTACCTTTTTAGAAGGTAAACCAAGTCCAAAATGCATTTAGTAAATAATACTTATTTTTTCTAATTCACTTAATAAATTAAATTATTGAACATAAATTCGTGCTATATCTCTATTCCAAATAAATTAACAATATTATGAATGATTCATTCGTTTCTACCCACCAGAATACAGAAATAGATTCTATTAATTCATATTTCGAGTGTATTACTGAATGCAGTATTGTGGATGGTCATCAAGAATGTATTACTCGTTGTTTAGAAGTTCATTTAAAGGGAGGCGATCAAAATGAATAAAAAAAATTCACCTCAAAGGAAAACAACTTTAAAATGGAACTCGAATGGAGAGCTTTCGGAAATTGATATGTTAAGAATTTTAGACAAGCTATCATCACATGATCTTAATCAATGTGAATTAACATGTAATTCTGATCAAAGTTAAGATTAATTATTTCTAGATCTTTTTAAATTATTAATTAAGGAAAAATCTGCACATTCTAGATAATGCAGGATTTAAAAATTTCTTTTTCTATTTATTTATCAATACAGCTTATTAAAAATCAGTATTCCATTTTTTTTAATAAATAAATATTTACTTTAAGAGATTTACAGTTAAAAATTAAAACTTTTTACCAGGCCTTAAGTTTATTCAGAATAATTAATTTTTAAAACTACGTTTTTTTTTCAAAAATGATTTCCTAATTTCTTTTTTTGTTACTTCAATTGGTTTTACAATACCTGAATCCCCATGAGTTGGACAATAATAGGTCATTAACATCCATGTTTTTTTATTATCCATGAATAATTACTCCTTAAAAAATAATTAAATATTTACTTAGGATGAATTAGGGAAAAATTGAATTTTTTTAATCTTTTTTTCTTTTTTGCTTAATAATTATATAAGTTTTAAGCAATTCTCAGTAAATAGATATAAATACGCATGACTTTTAAAAAGAATCCTGCTATTTATTAAGAAATTCAAAATTATCTCATGTCTTTAGAATCTATATTGATGGTAGTTGCTCCAATATGTCTTTTTACAGTCGGTGTGATTGCTTTACCAATTTTAGTAAAACCACGAAAACAATCAGGTCTCTCAAAAAGGTATATTCGCGGTCTTTAAATTAAACAAGCTTTTCAGAAAAAACAAAAGCAGTACAGAGAAACAATTTATCGATAAATTAAGAGCTCTCAAAAAAGCAAAAAAGATCGAATTAAAATAAATTTTTGAAATTAAAATTTTAATTTCAAAAACTTTATCAAAATAAGAAAATAACAGAGTATTTTCAAAAAAGTAATTTGTGATGGATAATATAATAAATAAATCAATTTTTATTTAACTAAATTCATACCCAACAGAAATTTGAGTAATATAAAACTTTCTGGCCTTAATGGCCAAG
Organism: uncultured Prochlorococcus sp.; assembly: GCA_902534685.1. Taxonomy (GTDB): domain Bacteria; phylum Cyanobacteriota; class Cyanobacteriia; order PCC-6307; family Cyanobiaceae; genus Prochlorococcus_A. The sequence continues at coordinate 2,546 of CACAQP010000020.1, read as the reverse complement.
CGCTTGAAGTAGACAACATAGATATTCCAAGCATGAAAGAATTTAAGGATGTTATCCCCGAACAATATTTTAAGTCTAATACCAAAATTTCTTTGAAGTATCTTTTACAAACAGCTTTAATTCAATTGTTAGTAGTAGTAGTAGGGGTTTGCATTCCATTCACTTCAAAAATGATACCAATTTGGATCATTTACTCATTGCTATCAGGTACTACTGCGATGGGATTCTGGGTAATTGCCCATGAATGCGGGCATGGGGCATTCTCTCAAAATAAGACTTTAGAAACTTTAACTGGATATTTACTACATTCATTTCTATTAGTTCCTTATTTTTCATGGCAGCGTTCTCATGCAGTTCATCATCGATTCACAAATAATGTAACCAATGGTGAAACTCACGTTCCCTTAGTAATTGATGGAAATGGTTTTACAGAAAAAGTTGGTGGAGAAAAAGAAATACATTTTTCAAATTCCATAGGTAAGACAAATTACGGAATTCTCCAACTTACTTTACATCTAATATTTGGTTGGCCTGCTTATTTACTCACAGGTAGTACCGGAGGTGTTAAGTATGGAACTTCAAATCATTTTTGGCCTAACAAACCATTTTCTAAAGCATTATGGCCATCAATATGGGCTAAGAAAGTTTGGATATCAGATATTGGTGTAGCAGTAACATTATTGGGTATTTTTTATTTTATTTTTAAGTACGGATTATTTCCAGTACTTGCTATGTATATTGGTCCCTTATTAGTAGTTAATTGTTGGTTAGTAGTTTATACATGGCTTCATCATACAGATTCAGATGTGCCTCATCTTTCAAATATAAAATTTTCCTATATGAGAGGAGCATTTCTATCAATTGATAGGCCCTACGGTAAAGTCCTTAATTTTCTTCATCACAATATAGGTTCAAGTCATGTAGTTCATCATGTCTGTCCAACCATCCCTCATTATCACGCAAAAAAGGCTACTTTCTTTATTAAAAAGGCTTTTAAAAAAGCCTATTTATTTAATCCTGATCCAATTCACCAAGCCCTCTGGAATATTGCTTGCAATTGCGTCGCAGTGAAGTCAGAAATCAACGAAGGGAAATATATATGGCAATCACCTTATAATGAAAAAGGATGAAATATTCAATAAGAAAAACACATCATTTATCACATTAATTTACGGAAATCTGAAAAAAATATAAAAGATTTAGCAATAACAAATTTTTCATCCTAGATAATGCTTACATATTTAGAAATTCTATGAGCGGTGACAATTTGCATGGTAAGCAGCCTATTAAATTTTATTCCGAAAAAATAACACTTACAAAAGTTGAATTATTAGAAAGACAGTTGAGTTTAGGCGAAAAAATTTCAGATTTAGATCAAAAGCATAAAGAATGGAGCAAAAAACTATCAGGTTGATCACCTAATATGATGAATTTGAATAACTTATTAATATTTGTATTTGCCTTATCAAGAAACTTTTCTGTAAATTATTGAAAAATTATTTGCAGGCATCCTAATAATTTCCTCTTGAGAAAAACCATTTTTCTCACTCTCATCACAAACTTCCTCAAGATTTTTAATACCCCAAAGATCATTTTGCATTTTTAATGCATTATCGAAAAAATAATTACTTTCACTTGTATGCTTATTACAAATTTTAAATGGTCCATACAAAATCAAAAATTGTCCCTTGTTGAGTAATTTTCCTGACTCTCTAAAGAGCGCTACAGTACAAGACCACTCTGCTACATGAATCATATTTATAGAAACTATTCCTTGCAAAGAATGAACTAATTTTAATGGAATTTTCCAAGGTATTTTTTCTACATCAATCTCAAGAGGCTGGGGCATTTTCTTAGTTAGGTCTTCATACTCAATCCAAGAACTTATACTTTTTCTATGAACTAACTCTGGGTCACTTGTTTGCCAAATTATTCCAGGAAATCGTTTTTGAAAAACCACTCCATGTTCACCACTACCACTCCCAATTTCCAATACTAGACCTTTTTTTATAATTCTGGATAATACATCCCCAATGCAGTCTCTATTTCTTTGAGTTGCCGAGAAAAAAAGTCTATTATCCAAAATTAAAAAAATTGGGCGCTTCTGTAAAAAGAATAATTCTAAAATCTTTAATTATTTAACCTTTCTCAATTTAGGAGTCTTGAAAAACATTACTTTAAGGCTAAAGAATAATATTGAAATTGTAAGAGCAGGTAAGATATAAAGTATTAAATCAGAACTCATCAAAGAAGGAATCCTTCCAAAAATTAAATGCATGTAATAAGTCGTGAATGACATAAATTCATATATATCTAATTTATTATTAGCAATTATTAGAATTCTAGAAACTACTTTTAGTCAAAAACCAAAAATTCTCAAAAAAAAGAGTCAGCCTGTATCCCTACTAGCTGACTCTTGTAATATATTAATTTAAATTGCCTCTAAATGAGGATATACCTCTAAAAAAACAAGTTGAAAATCTTATATTTTTTTATTCCAAATTTAAAAAATCAGAACAAAAATAAAACAGCCATAAGGTATATTT